>CALABN010000201.1 GCA_937885735.1 uncultured Bacteroidota bacterium
CGATGTCGCAATAATTGGTAGTGGATTGGGAGGCTTGCAGTGCGCCTATATCCTTGCAAAGAAAGGCATGCACGTATGTGTGCTGGAGAAGAATCCAATTATTGGCGGATGCCTGCAGACATTCCGCCGCGGGCAGTCGGAGTTTGACACCGGATTCCATTATGTCGGCGGATTGGACGATGGCCAGTCGTTAAATTCCATTTCCGATATTTCGGATTGCTCGATTTGCCGTGGCATCGTCTTGATAGCGAGGCTTTTGATGAGGTCAATATAGGAGGCAAGTCTTATTGCTTTGCCAATGGATATCAGCATTTTGCCGATGTGCTTGCCGAGCAGTTCCCTCATCAGCGTGAGAATCTTCAGAATTATGTGGCAATGCTCAAGCGTGTCGGTGATGGCCTGAAAGACAGTTTCCGTCCGCATTCTGATTCCGATTTTTTGGGCACGTCGCTTTTTGCGCGTTCGGCGTATGGCTTCCTGACGGAGACTGTTTCTGATCCGCTGTTGCAAAACGTGCTGTCAGGAACATCGTTAAAGATGGAACTTTGCAAGGAGACTTTGCCGTTGTACGTGTTCGCGCAAATCAACAGTTCGTTCATACAGAGCGCCTGGCGACTCGAGGGTGGCGGACAACTCATTGCCGACAAGTTGGTGGCCGAAATCGAGAAAATGGGTGGCGAGGTGCGTACCAATGCTGAAGTGACTGAACTGGTTGAAAATGAAGGCCGTATTTCGTCTGTTGTAATTAACGGCGAAGAACGTGTTGAGTCAACGTGGGTTATTTCAGATGCTCATCCTGCCGTAACCATTGATTTGGTCAAGGAAAGCCAGCAGATACGCAAGATATATCGCAGGCGCATTGGCGGTCTGCAGAACACCTTCGGAATGTTCACTTTGAACTTGAGCCTCAAGGACGGACAGGTGCCTTATCTCAACCGAAACCAGTACGCCTATGTAGGCGACGACGTTTGGGATATGTCGGACTACCGTCCAGACCAGCCAGTAAGGGGCATCCTTGTTTCGTACAGGGCACCGGAGTCGGGGAGCCGTTTTGCAAAAAACATCGACATACTTGCGCCTATGTATTGGCCCGAGGTTGAGCAGTGGCAAGGCACAAAGGTTGGCCGTCGTGGTGCCGACTATCTGCAACTGAAACAGCGCAAGGCTGTAGAGTGCATCGATATGGCATCAAGGCTGATACCAAATATCAAGGAGGCGATTGACGGACAGTTCAGCAGTTCGCCATTGACTTATATGAATTACACCGCAACGGCTCAAGGCTGTGCCTATGGCATTCGCAAGGATTTCAACAATCCGTTGCTCACCTTGCTGACACCCCGGACACCAGTTCCTAATTTGCTTCTTACGGGGCAAAACTTAAATTTGCACGGCATTTTAGGAGTGTCTATGTCGTCGTTCTTCACTTGTGCCGAGATTTTGGGAATGGAGTCGGCGACCGACGGTCTGATTTTTTAAATGAAAATATTGATTACAAATACATTAACTAAATATTGAATTAAGATGAAATATGCATTGGTAACAGGTGGAAGTCGCGGAATTGGTCGCGCTGTATGTGTTAAATTGGCACAAATGGGCTATTATGTAATAGTGAATTATGTGTCGAACGACGCCGAGGCTCAAAACACCTTGAAACTTATTGAAGAGGCTGGAAGCAAGGGCGAATTGCTCAAATTCGACGTTTCAAAACAGGAAGAGTGTGCCACCAAGATTGGTGAATGGCAGGCTTCGCACGAAGGCGAGTATATTGAGGTGCTTGTAAACAATGCAGGTATCCGCAAGGACAACCTATTGTTCTGGATGGAGCCCGATGATTGGTACAAAGTGTTAGGCATCGCGCTTAACTCGTTCTATAATGTAACCCGTCCGCTTATGCAACCAATGTTGCGCAAGAAGTACGGTCGCATTGTCAATATGGCATCACTTTCAGGATTGAAGGGATTGCCAGGCCAGACAAACTATTCTGCAGCCAAGGGTGGCGTGATAGCCGCAACAAAGGCATTGGCACAGGAAGTCGGTCGCAAGGGCGTTACTGTGAATGCGATAGCCCCAGGATTCATCAAGACAGATATGGTTGAAGGCCTTGACGAAGCAACACTAAAGGCTCAAATTCCTGTTGGCCGTTTTGGTTTGCCAGAAGAGGTTGCCGATTTGGTTGGATTCCTTGCATCGCCACAGGCATCGTACATTACTGGCGAGGTTGTTTCCATTAATGGCGGACTTTACAGTTGATTGACTTATATTTTATCTAAAAGTAAATGAAAGTAAAAAGTTAAAAGTATCGCTTGATCCTACTCCAACCCTTGATAGTGAAAAAACTTTCACATGGGCTTCTTCAAATAATGATATTGCTGTAGTCGTTATGGGCGAAAAAGAAACTGAAGCCACAGTTACTGGTAAAGCTCCAGGAAACGCAATTATTACTGCTACAAATAAATATAATTCTAATTTAGTTAGAACTTTTGAATTGAAAGTTATTCAATATGATGAAGACAACAACTATCTTTGGGAATACACAAGTGAAGATAGAGCGCAATTTGGCTATTCTTCAGACAACAAACAAG
This sequence comes from uncultured Bacteroidota bacterium, assembly GCA_937885735.1. The sequence goes on from CALABN010000201.1 coordinate 2,583, forward strand.
GCAATAAAACCGGCGTTGCAAGATTAAGTGGATTAGACTGGACTTTTGAAAGAGATGAAACTAACTCTTTACAAAGTCTAAACGGTGGAATTGGATTCGGAAAAGGTAAAGAACCTGAAAATATCCATTTGGAAGCCGAAACAAACAGAGCAATAAATGGAATTATTATTGAAACAGCATCAGCTAATTCTTTAGCAAATATGACTGTAAAAGTTGGTGATAACGAAGTTATTAATTGTGCTGTTCCTAAATCGGTTGATAAACATTGTTCAGAAATTTCTGCTTTAAACTTAGAAAATTTAACAGGTAAGGTTTCTATTGATTTTGTTACTCCAAAATTTGATCCATCCAAAGAAGGTGATGACACCTATCTTGAACCAGGAGTAACTGTTCTTAAAGCAATTTGGTTCCAGTATGCAGAAGAATCTTTTGATTTTGTTACTGAAAAAACATACGACTTTAAAGAAATGTATGAAGACATAGAAAGTCCTCTATACAAAACCAATTTAAAAGGAAATGAACTAGTGCTTGAAGATGAAGATTTTGTTATTAAATTTGCCAAAATTAATAAAACAAATGATACAGAAGCATTAACAGGTTATGCAAAAACAAATTCTGATATCCAAGTTATGCTTAAGAAAACTAATGAAGTTGTTAAAAAAGTATCTTTTGAATACCAAAGCGCAAGTAGTGCAAATCAATACAATTTATATTCTTCAATTTTAGGCGCAGCTCCATATGAAGGTCCTGTTACATATGGTGATAATTCAAAAGTTTCAGGCACTATTCTTGCTGAAAATATTAACGCTATTAACTTAAAACCAAACAAAACCAACTATGTTGGATTAAAATCATTAACAATTAAAACTGTTGCTGGTGAGCATGCCTCTATTGAGTCAATTAGCTTTGCTGATGGAGCAATTCCAACTAAAGTTGAATATGAAGAAGGAGATGTTTTTGAACCAGAAGGTTTAGGACTCGCTACTATTAAATTTTCAAATGCCAGTATTGCAGATATGACTATTGGTACAGATTCATTCATTTTCTATGATGGTCCTTCTTATGACGAACCTCAGATCATAGTGGAAAAAAATTAGAACTTTCTTCACAAACAACTTATGTTGTTGGTGTTTATCAAAACTATGCTGTAAAAATTGATGGTTTAACTGTTAATAGAAGTACAAAAACTTTAGCTAGAGTCACCTCAGTTGAAGATTTGACTACAGGCGAATATTTATTTGTAATTCCT
>CALABN010000202.1 GCA_937885735.1 uncultured Bacteroidota bacterium
TCTGCAGATGTCTGCTCTGATTCATTCTTTGGTGTCTCTGGCTTTTGCACCTCAATAATCTTGTTGATGAGGTCTTGCTTCTTCATAATCTCAACACGCTTTATGCCCAACTTCTTTGCTATGATTCGCAAATCTGGCAAAAGCATACTGCTCAAAGACGAAATATCATAATCCATAAAAGAAAGTGATTTGTAAAAAATTGATTACAAAATTTTAATGATTGTTTGAAAAAGGGACTCACAAATTAGAAGTGATCTTGATTTGGTAGAACTACCCTGCATTTCGAAAACGTTGCAATTTTAGTGATTAATTGGTTTTGCACAAAAAAAAACAGCAAAAAACTGCATTTTGATTCACAATTACACATACCTGATATTATAACAATGTAAATCAAATACTTAAATATAATCAGAACTCATTCATAGATAGAAATCGAATCAATTATAGAAAAAACAATGAGCAATATCATAGTCTGGCGATGACAAAAAAGGCGTTACACGGCTCAAATCCGTTTTTTGATATAACCATATACATATTATAATATGTGATTGCTAATGAAACGCTGTCGACATTATTTCAATCAACATAAATAAATAAGTCAAAAATGGCGATTTCATATAGTTTTAGCCAGTGTTTTTATACCTTTGCCTCACAATACAATTAATGATATATGCGTAAATTATTGATTATAGCCATACTGGCTGTATTTACATTAAACACACAGGCACAATACAGGGAACAAACATTCAAGATGACCCGTGTCTTGGACCTTATCGAGAATCTCTATGTAGACACTACCAACCAGGCCAAACTTGTAGAGACTGGCATAATTGCGATGCTAAAAGAACTCGACCCACATTCGGTCTATATATCAAAAGACGAGGTAAATGCAATGAACGAGCCACTTGAAGGCAACTTTGAAGGCATCGGCATTCAATTCAGCATACTTGAAGACACATTGATGGTTGTGGCAGTAATACCTGGCGGGCCTTCGGAACGCGTTGGACTTATTGCAGGCGACCGCATCATTTATGTCGACACCACAAAAATTGCGGGTGTGGGCCTTACCAACCAAATGGTGCAAAAGAAACTGCGTGGCAAAAAAGGCACCGTAGTGAATGTCAAGGTGCAACGCCACAACGAAAGCGAACTCATTGACTTCAGAATCACACGCGACAAAATTCCAATCTACAGTGTCGATGCCGCCTATATGGTTGATGCAAAAGAAGGCATAGGCTACATAAAAATCAACAAATTTGCGGCCACCACCACTGAAGAATTCAACACAGCAATAAGCAAACTGCGCAAGCAAGGAATGAAAGACCTCATTGTGGACTTGACAGACAACGGTGGCGGATATTTGAGCGCAGGATTCGACCTTGCCAGCCAATTCCTTGAAAACGGAAATATGGTTGTTTACACAAAGGGTACGAAAATGCCAAAGCAGAACTACACTGCATACGGACACTCGAAAGACGAATACGGGAAAGTGGTTGTAATGGTAAATGAAAGTTCGGCATCGGCAAGCGAGATTGTCTCGGGTGCACTTCAAGATTGGGACCGCGCAGTCATTGTCGGACGCCGCACTTTTGGCAAGGGTTTGGTGCAAAACCAGTTCTCACTGAACGACGGTTCGATGATGCGTCTGACAGTTGCCCGCTACTACACTCCAACAGGACGCTGCATTCAACGTCCATACAACAATGGCGTTGACGAATACGAGAAAGACTTCATAGAACGATACAACAACGGCGAACTGAACAATGCCGACTCCATTCACCTTCCAACATCTGAAAAATTCAACACTCTAAAGAACAAAAGGCTGGTTTACGGTGGTGGTGGCATAATGCCCGACATTTTTGTCCCTATCGACACTTCGTACTATACTAAATATTACTCTGCAATGGTCAGGAAAGGCATATTCAACAAATTTGTGCTCAACTACATAGACAACAACCGTGCAGAACTTGAGAAAAAGTACAAATCGACTAAAACCGAAGCCGACTTCAAGTTATTCAATGAAAATTTTGTAGTCACTGACGATTTCCTGAAAGAACTTGCCGACTTTGCCACCAAAGAAAAACTTACCTCTCTGTCGTCCACGTGGAAGGTGGTTTATGTGGAAATTGTTTCTTAGATTTGCAGGAACCGTTTCAACGCCATTTCGAAGCTTTGCATAATTACTAAATTCATCACTCTGCATATACCTCTGAGATTTTGCTCTATTAGATGCATTTTTTGATGTAATAAAGGTTGCTACCTTTTTATATATCTTAGGTTTGCATTGTTGTTGGTAAGGACAGTTTACACATAGATTTCTATCAAATGATACTCGGCATTGCCTTGTTGATTTTGTGTCGGATTGACTCACTGGTTCATGACCAGCTGCACAAGTAAGAAGTTTAGTTCCATCTTCATTAAATACAAAATCCGCAAGTACATCTGGTGCATCTTTTCCAATAAGTGCTGTTGTAACAAGCTTTACATTCTTTTCTTTGGCAAGTGCGATATTATCCTGACCATCATATCCACCATCTGTAATGAGAACGATTTCTTCACTGGATTTATCCATTGCTTTAAGAGATTCCTGCAAAAACTGGCTGTCGGTGTGAATATTTTTGTCATACTGATAATCTGTCACCACAGAACCATTTTTACCAACTGACTCCTAAATATTGGCCGCATAGCCTCTGTGAAGCTTACCTGCTTTATTTCGATATGTTGCCTCTGGGTCAGATGGATTTTGA
>CALABN010000203.1 GCA_937885735.1 uncultured Bacteroidota bacterium
GCACAGCAACCTGCTCAAGACAAAATCCAAAATCCTTTGAAATCAATTTATAGAACCCGCCTAAAACAACATTGTTTTTTACCTTTGTTATAGTATTTTAGATTCAAAATAACAGACATTCAAATTATTGCAATATTTTATGTACATACTTGAAACACAAGAAGTAAGCAAACAATATTCTGGTCACGTGGCACTAAACGGAGTCAGTGTGCAGGTTCCGCAAGGGACTGTGTTTGGCCTGCTTGGGCCCAACGGTGCAGGCAAGACAACGCTTATCAGAATCATAAACCAGATTACCAAACCCGACAGCGGAGTTGTCCTTTTCGACAACAGGCCACTTCAACCGTCCGACGTTGCCTTTATTGGCTATATGCCTGAAGAGCGAGGCCTCTACAAGAAGATGAAGGTGGGCGAACAGGCAGTCTATCTGGCACAACTGAAAGGCCTTTCGAAGGCGGAAGCAACACGTAGGCTGAAACTTTGGTTCGACAAATTCGAGATAGGCGAATGGTGGAACAAGAAGGTGGAGGAACTGTCGAAGGGAATGCAACAAAAAGTGCAGTTCATAACCACAATACTGCACGAGCCCAAACTGCTCATCTTCGACGAGCCATTCAGCGGATTCGACCCAATAAACGCCAACCTGCTGAAAAACGAGATTTTGCAACTGAAAAGCAAAGGCGCAACAATAATCTTTTCAACCCACAATATGTCGTCGGTGGAGGAAATATGCGACAACATTGCTCTCATCAACAAATCGAGAAAGATACTTGACGGCAAGGTTGACGAGATTCGCCAACAGTTCAAGCAGAACCGATTCGAATTAAGTTTTACTGGCGACCTATGCAAGGCATCATCATTGATTGAGCCTATGGCGGGCATCATTAGCCAAAAGCAGGGCAACACCTGCCACTTAAGTGGCGAGATGAAGCCTGGATTCAGTTACAACCAGTTGCTTCAATCGCTACTGCCCGAAGTGCAGATTACTCAATTCAACGAGGTTCTGCCTACTATGAACGACATTTTCATTAAAGTTGTCGAACAATCATAATTACAAGAATATGAATAAGATATTTGCCATAATAAAACGGGAGTACACCACCCGCATCAAGAACAAGGCATTCATAATAATGAGCATTCTGGGACCAATTCTAATGGTTGCCATAATGGTATGCCCCGCAATGCTTTCGCAGATGAGCGACACTGAAGTCAAGATTATATCTGTAGTTGACAGCACCCACGTGTTCACCAACCAACTACCTGAAACAGACTATATTAAATTTGTCTATATGCCAGATGCGAATTTGGCAAAATACAAGGCTGAATACAAGGAATCGGGATTCTACGCCATACTCTTCATCAGCCACGTGGTTGTCAATTCCGACAATGCCGTGATACTGTATTCCGACAAATCGCCTAGCCTCGACTTGCGAATGCACATATCAAACAGCATTGAGAAAAAACTTGAAACCGAAAAACTTCGCGCCTGCGGTGTGGACCCTGGCATATTATCGGCCGTAAAGACAAACATCAACATCAGTACCGTGAAGATAAACGAAGACGGACACGAGGAAATGGACAACCTGAACCTGAAAATGATTCTTGGGGCGCTGATGGGAATCATAATCTTTATGGCTATTTTTCTGGCTGGCAACAGCGTTATGCGCGGTGTGATTGAGGAAAAAAGCAACCGCATAATAGAGGTGATGGTTTCGTCGGTCAAGCCAATGCAACTAATGATGGGAAAGATAATAGGCGTAGGCCTGGTGGCTCTCACGCAGTTTGCACTATGGATTGTGCTCACTATGGGCATCTATTCGGCAGTTGCGCCAATGCTCATTCCCGACGCATCAAACGTGGCACAGCAAGTGCAGTCAACATCGCTTATGTCGTCAGGCGGAAGCCAACTATCGCAAGCAGAAGTCACAAGCGATGAAGTAACGGCAGACATAAAGGATATGTTCAGTTCGCTCGACAGCATCAACTTCGTTGTCATCATAGTGTCCTTCATACTATTCTTCATAGGCGGATACTTCCTGTACGGCGCCATTTTTGCATCGATAGGCTCAATGGTTGACAACGAGGCCGACACTCAACAGTTTGTACTGCCATTCACCGCCCCGCTTATGATTGCCTACATAACAATGATTAGCACCGTTGGCAATCCTGACTGCACTATCAACCTATGGTTGAGCATAATACCATTTACATCGCCAATATCAATGCTGGCGCGAATCCCTTACGGAGTGCCATACAGCGAGATATTTTTGTCGGCCATACTGCTAATTGCTACATTTGTACTGTTCACTTGGCTTGGAGCCAAAATATACCGGACAGGAATCCTAATGTATGGCAAAAAATCCACATTGGCAGAGGTTTGGCGCTGGATTAGGCAGAAATAAAATTGTTTACAACAAAAACACCTGACAATGAAAGTTGCAATCATCGACCTTGGCACAAACACATTCAACATTCTGATTGCCGACATAGAAAAAGGCCAGAAAACCGACATACTGCTGAAGACAAAATCGGCGGTAATGCTCGGAAGTGAAGGGCTTATGACTGGCGAACTGACTGACAAGGCGTTCGCAAGGTCGTATGCAGTGTTGCGCGACTACAGCGGTCTGGTCAAGGACTATGAATGCGAAAAGGTGTTCACTTTCGGCACCTCGGCCATACGAAACGCAAGCAACTCGGCCCATTTCATTGAAAAGGTAAAGAAGAACCTCGGTCTTGAAATAACGCCTATCTCTGGACAAGAGGAGACTCAATACGTATTCAACGCAATGCGTCGCACCACAAGCAACCTGCTTGGCGACAAGAACTATATGATGGTGGACATTGGCGGTGGCAACAACGAGGTGATAATTGGCAACGGCGACAACATACTCTGGAGCGACAGTTACGAGATTGGAAGCGCCCGAATGCTCGAAATGTTCAAGCCTCACGACCCTCTTACCAACGAGGACACAAAAAAGATTTTCGACTATTTCGACGTTTGCCTTGCAAATATGAACAAGGCGCTGAAGAAATATCCTGTCACACACATCATCGGCTCAGCAGGCGCTTTCGACAGTTTCGCCGAAATGATTCACCAAAAGAAGTCGCAGAAGCCACTGCCTCTGAACTCAAAATATTCAAACTTCACCGCCGACGACTTTATGGGCCTATACAAAAACCTAACCAACACAACACGCGACAAACGCGCGCTGATGCTCGGCTTGGAACCATTGAGGCAAGACACCATTGTAATGTCGGCAACTTTCGTTAAATACCTGATTGAAAAGACACAGGCTACAAACATCACGCAATCGTCCTACGCATTGATGGAGGGCGTTGCCATTCAACTTGAAAGCACATTGTAATATGGCACACATACTTGTAATTGACGACGAAAAGGCTATCAGAAACACTCTTAAGGAGATTCTAGAATACGAAAAACACCACGTAAGCCTTGCCCCTAACGGCATCGAGGGACTCGAAATATTGAAGAAGGAAACATTTGACGCCCTTCTGCTCGACATCAAGATGGAAGGCCTCGACGGAATGGAGGTTCTGGAACAAGTGGCAAAGGACTACCCCGACCTGCCTGTAATAATGATATCAGGACACGGAAACGTAGAGACGGCCGTAAAGGCAATCAAGATTGGCGCATTCGACTTCATTGAAAAACCACTGGACCTCAACCGTCTGCTCATAACACTGCGCAACGCAATGGACAAGGGCAAACTGATTTCTGAAACAAAGATTCTTCGGAAAAAAGTGGCATCGAAAAACCGCGAACTGATTGGCGAATCGGCACCGCTAAAAGCCATAAAGTCAATAATTGAGAAAGTGGCGCCAACTGACGCTCGAGTGCTCATTACAGGACAAAACGGCACAGGCAAGGAAGTGGTTGCCAGAATGATACACTCTCAAAGCAACCGTGCCGAATCGGCATTTGTAGAGGTCAATTGCGCCGCCATACCTTCTGAACTTATTGAGAGCGAACTATTTGGACATATGAAAGGCTCGTTTACAGGAGCCGTGAAAGACCGTGCAGGCAAGTTTGAGCAAGCCGACGGAGGCACAATCTTCCTCGACGAGATTGGCGATATGAGCCTGTCGGCACAGGCTAAAGTGTTGCGTGCACTGCAAGAGAACAAGATAACACGCGTGGGCGCCGACAAAGACATCGACGTAAACGTGCGAGTGATAGCCGCCACCAACAAGAACCTTGAAGAGGAAATAAAGGCAGGCAACTTCCGTGAAGACCTCTACCACCGATTGAGCGTAATATTGATTCAAGTGCCTACACTCAACGAGCGCATTGAGGACATACCCCTTCTGTCTGACTTCTTCATCTCGCAAATATGCGAAGAGTCAGGTGTGGCAAAAGCGACAATGACCGAAGACGCCATAACCGAACTTCAGAAAATAAACTGGACTGGCAACATCCGCGAACTGCGCAACGTGATTGAACGGTTGCTCATACTCTGCGACAAGAACATAACCGCCAAAGACGTTCAAATGTATGCACACCCATTGGGGAGTTGACAGTTGTTTCACGAAACACAATGTTGACGCATATCCATAGACAAGGAACGAATTGTCTGTGATTGAATCGATTATTTGACTTTTTCCATTTGGCACCACACAAACACCCGTTCTTAAAATGTGAATAAACCGCCCTTGAATACCCCTATTCTTTTTTTACATTTGCCCAACTATTTAGAAACCATAAATTTTAAAACACATTTTAATGGTTACCTTCTTTAAAACACCTGAAAATAAGGTTATTGCAGTAAAAACGAATGAAGCGATTTCGGCTGCAGACATTGAAAAACTGAACTGGCTTTTCGGCAAATCGGAATGCCTCGGACAAAACGCGCCTAAAGGCTCGTATGTCGGACCACGCAAGGAGATGATTACCCCTTGGAGCACCAACGCCGTTGAAATAACCCAAAATATGGGCATCAGTGGCATTATCCGCATTGAGGAATTCGAGGCACAAAGCGCCGACAAGAAGCAATTCGACCCAATGCTGAAATCGTTCTACGACAGCCTCGACCAAAGCATATTCACTGTCGACATCAAACCTCAGCCAATTGTCCACATCGACGACATTGTCGCCTACAACAAAAAGGAAGGCTTGGCACTGAAGGAAGAAGAAATCAAATATTTGGAAGGTCTGTCAAAGAAACTTGGCCGCCCACTTACCGACAGCGAGGTGTTCGGTTTCTCACAGGTCAACTCTGAACACTGCCGCCACAAAATCTTCAACGGACAGTTCATCATCGACGGCAAGGAAAAACCTGACACATTGTTCAAACTCATAAAGAAGACAACCACTTCAAATCCAAACAATGTGGTTTCGGCTTATAAAGACAACTGCGCCTTTATGCAAGGCCATACTTTGGAACAATTCGCCCCTGCAAATCAGGAAAAGTCAGACTTCTTTGAGGTTACCGACTACGAATCGGTTTACTCACTTAAGGCTGAAACACACAATTTCCCTACAACCGTAGAGCCATTCAACGGCGCCGCAACAGGTTCAGGCGGTGAAATCCGCGACCGTATGGGCGGAGGAAAAGGCAGTATGCCGATAGCAGGAACAGCCGTGTATATGGCATCTTACCCACGCCTCGACGGCGGTCGCTCGTGGGAAAAAGCCACTGAACCACGTCCTTGGCTGTACCAGACACCTGAACAAATACTTATCAAGGCTTCAAACGGTGCCAGCGACTTCGGCAACAAGTTCGGACAACCACTTATCTGCGGTAGTCTGCTCACAATGGAACACTTTGAAAACTACAAGAAATTTGGTTTCGACAAGGTAATAATGATGGCTGGCGGTGTCGGCTATGCAAAGAAGAAGGATTGCATCAAGGCCGACCCTGAACCAGGCGACAAAGTAGTAATCCTTGGTGGCGACAACTACCGCATCGGTATGGGTGGTGGCGCCGTATCGTCTGTTGCAACTGGCGAGTACAACAACTCTATCGAGTTGAATGCCGTTCAACGTTCAAACCCTGAAATGCAACGTCGCGTGTACAACGCAATACGTGCCTTGAGCGAGCAGACTGACAACCCAATCATATCAATCCACGACCACGGTGCCGGAGGCCACTTGAACTGCTTGTCAGAATTGGTAGAGGCAACTGGCGGCGTAATCGACATCCGCAAACTGCCTATCGGCGACCCAACACTTTCTGCAAAGGAAATTGTAGGCAACGAGAGTCAGGAACGTATGGGTCTTGTACTTAAAGACGAGGACATCGACCACCTGAAAAAGATTGCCGACCGCGAACGTGCTCCAATGTACGTTGTTGGCGAGGCAACTGGCGATATGCAGTTCCGCTTTGTCGACAAGCAGGCTAACGAAGACCCTATCGACCTTCAACTTGCCGATATGTTTGGCAACCCTCCTCGCACCATTATGCAGGACAAGACCATTGCCGAAAACTACAGCGAACTGAAATACGACACAAAGAAGGTGTCTGAATATCTTGAGCAAGTGCTTCAACTTGAATCAGTTGCCTGCAAGGACTGGTTGACCAACAAGGTTGACCGCTCTGTAACTGGCAAGGTTGCAACACAGCAATGCGCTGGCTACCTTCACCTGCCACTTAACGACTGTGGCGTTGTTGCTCTCGACTATCAAGGCAAATACGGCGTTGCAACATCAGTCGGCCACGCTCCTGCCTGCGCTATGATTGACCCTGCAAAGGGCTCGCGTATGGCTGTTGCCGAATCGTTGACAAACATTGTCTGGGCTCCTATTCAAGACAAGTTGAAAGGCGTATCATTGAGCGCCAACTGGATGTGGCCTTGCTTCAATCCTGGCGAAGACGCACGTCTGTATTCGGCTGTAGAGGCATTGAGCCAATTCTGCATCAAGTTGGGCATCAACGTTCCAACTGGCAAGGACTCACTGTCAATGACACAAAAATATCCTAACGGCGACAAGGTATTGTCTCCTGGAACCGTGATTGTAACAGCAGCAGGCGAGGTGACAAACATCCGCAAGACAGTTTCTCCTGTATTGCACAACGTCAAGTCACAACTGCTTTACATAGATATGTCGAAGGACGCCTTGAAACTTGGCGGTTCGGCATTCGCACAGATTATCAACGGCGTTGGCACCGATTGCCCTGACATCACCGATGTTGACTACTTTGCAAAGACATTCAACACTGTTCAGGCAATGATTGAGGAAGGCCTTGTAATTGCAGGCCACGACGTTTCAGCAGGTGGCTTGGTTACCACATTGCTTGAAATGGCATTCTCTAACGACGAAATAGGCATCAATGCCAATCTTGAGGCATTTGGCGAAAAAGACTCCGTCAAATTGCTGTTCGCAGAAAATCCTGCACTCATCATTCAGGTTGCCGACGACAAGAAAGCCGCATCTATGTTGACTGCCGCAGGCATCGACTTTAAGATTATTGGCACGCTTGGAACAAAGGGTAAATTGGAAATCGCGACTGGCGGCGACAAATATTCGTTCGATATCAAGAAGTTGCGCGACTTGTGGTTCAAGACATCGTACCTGCTCGATTGCGACCAGACACAAAACGGAATGGCACTCGAACGCTACAACAACTACAAGAACCACGCACACAAGTTCGACTTCAAGAACTTTGACGGCTCGGCTAAATCGCTCGGCATCGACCTTAAACGTCGTGCAAAAAGCGGCGTAAAGGCTGCCATCATCCGTGAGAAAGGCAACCAGTGCGACCGCGAAGTGGCATATATGCTCTACACTGCAGGATTTGACGTTAAGGACGTACACATGACCGACCTTGTAAGTGGCCGCGAGAATCTTGAAGACGTCAATATGATTGTGTTTGTCGGCGGATTCTCCAACTCTGACGTTCTTGGCTCGGCAAAAGGCTGGGCTGGCGCATTCCTTTACAGCGAAAAAGCCAAAAAGGCGCTCGACAACTTCTACGCACGTCCCGACACATTGAGTATGGGTATCTGCAACGGTTGCCAGGTTATGATTGAACTAGGTCTCATAAATATGAACCACGAACAAAAACCAAAGATGCTTCACAACGTTTCGCACAAGTTTGAATCAGGCTTTGTTGACGTGGTTATTGAGAAGAACGACAGCGTATTCTTCAAGAATATGGAAGGTATGCGTCTTGGCGTTTGGGTGGCCCACGGCGAAGGCCAGTTCAGTTTCCCTTACGGCGAAGACAAGTACAACATTCCTGTAAAATACGCATACAGCACATATCCAGCCAACCCTAACGGCTCGGCATTCAACGCCGCAGGCATCTGCTCCGACAACGGACGCCACCTGGCAATGATGCCACACCCTGAACGTGCATTGTTCCCTTGGCAATGGCCTCACTACATTGACGGCCGCGAAATGGACGACCTTTCACCTTGGGCTATTGCAATTCGCAACGCATACAACTGGGTTGTAGAAAACAAGAAAAAATAACAGGATAACATTCCGATAACAAAAAATCCCGTTCACAAGTGAACGGGATTTTTTTATTTGATTACAAGTTGAATTGTTGAATATGATATTTTTCATACTCAACCAAATGCAGTTTCTACATAATTGCAACGCGTTGCGACTTATTGCCAACCTTTACTATGTATATTCCAGATTGTTGCATTTGCAATTCAATTCGACTGTCATCAGCAGTTTTTTTACAAACCAGACGACCCATTACATCAAACACGAAAACTGCATCTGTCGCATTTTCAACAACAATGGTATTATCGTATGCGAACACAACGACTGACGAAACAGCATTGTCTTCTTCTGAAATCGAGTTCACTTCGGTTTCTATTTTCTCAAATACTGCAGTTATAGTTATGCCAGCCTCCAACGTCAAGTCGCCTTCATATTCAAATTTTACAAACCTGTAGCCTGGTTTTGGTTTATCGCCCAAATAAAAACTGCCACTGGAATACACACTATTGAAATAAGCATATCCCATAGTTGTATCTACCTGTATGGTGTTGATATGTTTTTGGTTGACGCTATCTACGTACACCAATTTTGTCAACTTTAAGCAACCGTAAAAATCTAGGGACATTGCATTACCGAGCAATGTTATGCCTGTCAATTCATCGCAAGAAGCAAATGCCTCATTAACGCAACTGCTGACTTTGCTTGGCACGACAAAGTCGCCTTTTGTTTTTCCTGGACATCTGATCAGTTTTGTTGAGTCTGCATTATAAAGCACCCCATCTATTGTGGTGAAAAACTCGTTGCCATTTTCGACAGAATACGAATCCAAACTTTCATACAAATAACTATATACATAACGAGTTTGTTTAGGAATTTCAAATGTGCCAGTCTTCATTCGTGGCATTGCCACTAAAGATGTGGTGTCAGCAGTATATACAACACCGTCTATTGAAATGTATTTTTCGTTACCCTTGTCAACGTTAATTTGTTTTAGGTTGTAACAATATTCGAAATACGAATTGTTTATATTTTTTAGCGTTGATGGAATGTTTATTTGCTCAAGTTTATAGTTCTCGAAAAATGATGAACTAGAAGATATACTAGTAGTACCATCTGACAGGTCATATACCTTGCCTTCCTTGGCTGAAGGATACTGCATGATTGACAACTCACCATTATAATTATAAAACAAGACGCCATCTATTGAGCAATACCTTTCGTTGCCCTTTTCCACTATTATCTCTGCCAAACTGTCGCAGCCATAAAATACATCAAAAGAAACTGATTCTGCGCTGCTGGGAATTGTAACGCTCTTCAATCCGCTATAGGCGAAAGCTCTCGGGTCGATTTTAGTTACGGAATTTGGTATTGTCACTGAAGTCAAATTCTTGCAATTAGAAAAAGAATAAATACCAATTCGGGTAATCCCATCGGGTATTTCAACAGACGTGATTCCTTGACAGTTAACGAACTCGCAACCTTCAAAGTTTAACGATGCTGGTATAGTAATATCGGTAAGTTTCGGACAACCTGCAAATGCATATCCCATGACCGATGTAACACCATCGGGTATGGAATATTTCCCTTCCTTGGCCGAAGGGTAACATATTATTTGGGTTTTATCGGCATTGAACAACACGCCATCAACCGATGTGAAATACTTGTTATTCTTGTCAACCTTGATTTCTGCAAGATTCGCGCATTGTGAAAACGCACCTTCGCCAATATATTCAACACTGGCAGGTATTGTTATCTCTTTAAATACATTGCAACATTCAAAAGCATAAGATCCGATAGTTGTAACCGCATCTGGAATTGTAAAACCTTCCAGGCTTTCGCAGTTACAAAACATATTAGAACTTATTTCTTTGATACTGCTTGGGAAGTTTTTCACTGTTTTTAATTTTTTACAATCTTTAAATATTTGCTCCAGTGTTAATTTGGTTTCGTCTTTAAATGTAAACTCTGTGATTTCCTTGTCAGATATTCCTACCAAGACAAGATAAGGATTGTCCTTGCTACCTAAATAGTATGCACCGTCAGACTCATTGTATTTCAAATTATCACACGCAACAAACGCTGCCCCATTGATATATTTTATTGAGTCAGGAAGTACTACCGATGATAACTTTTCGCAACCAAGAAATGCATATTCGCCTATACTATCAAGTGAATTGGGAAAGTTTATAGTTGTTAGATTTAAACACCCATTAAAAGCGACTCTGTCTATTTTTCTTACAGAATTACCCATTTTTATGGTTTCCAAACTGTCACACATGCCAAAAGCATAAACATTTATCACCGTGACAGAATTTCCGACAACCACAGTCTTGAGTCTCTTGCAACCTGCAAAGTTGGATTCTGTCAATTTAGTTACAGAATCGCCTATTATCAAAGTTTCTGTCGGTGTATTTAACGCAAAGTAAGTGTCACTAATGTTGGCATTATATAATAAAGTATCAATGGCAGAAGCCCCCGAAAGTGCCCCGCTGTCAATTTTTGTCACTGTGCTTGGAATGCTTAGCCATTTTAAATTGCAATATCTAAAAGCATTTCTGCCTATAGATGTGACGGAATACGTATTTCCACCATATGTAACTGTTTCAGGTATTTCAACTCTATCCAGTCCAGAATAATTGCTTTTGTCAGTGCTCTGATATGTCAGTTCGACTGCATCATCAACAATGTCGTAATACAATCCATCCACTTCAAAATCATAAGCCCATATTTGTGAGAACAACAGGCTACCAACTGCAACCAAGAATAATCGTTTCATAATAAAAGCCCTGAATATGTATCGGGCGCAACCTTTAAATTTTTATTAGTATGTAATTTATAGAACTCTTTAAGACACAAGGCACTCATCTGCCGACACACTTGTAAAAGCGGATTTTCCACTACACCGAATAATAAAACTTGGCAATGGCCATTAAATGAGCCGTGTGTGATATTTTCTTACGAACGTAAGAATCTTTAACACACAACATGTTGCAAAATATTCTCATAGTTTTATTAATAGATGAACAAATATAGTTTTTTTCGCCAATAAATAACGCCATGTATCATGAATTTGGAGACTGATTATTACCAATACAAAACGATATTTTTTCACCTGCACATAAACATACGCGCATAGTATTTGCCAAAACAAAAAAAATCGCCAAAAATAAAAATTGATATAGATCAACTTTTTACGCCATGTAATTCATTGAAACTTTTCAAAACATTTCTGCCATAATTCCGTTAAAGAGATTCAGAATAGTTGATAGTTTTTTTCATAAGGTTTAGGTTAGTTAGTTAGTTGTTAGTACAAACGGCCTTCGGCACAACCGAAGGCCGTTTCGTTTTATTACAACGACGTGGCTATGCGCTCCAATGCCGTTTCCAACGTGGCACGCGGACAACCTATGTTGAGTCTTACAAAACCACGACCTTCCTGACCAAACATCGACCCCATATTGACGGCAACTTTTGCACGATGCGCAAAGAAATCGGACAACTCGCGTTCCGACATATTGAATCCGCGGCAGTCGCACCAAAGCAGGAATGTCGCTTCAGGTCGTACGATGTGCATCTGCGGAATGTTTTTTTCGGCAAAGCCAATGGCAAAATCGACGCTGCCCTTCAGGTATGCAAGCAACTGGTCAACCCACTCGTCGCCGCCATTGTAGGCGGCTTCCAAAGCCACATTGCCAAACAGGTTGCCAAACCCGATGTGCATCGCGTCAAGGCCGGCATTGTAACGTTTCAGAATTTCGGCATTGGGCGCAACGACGTACGATGTGGCCAATCCGGCAATGTTGAATGTCTTGCTTGGTGCCGAAAGAGTGAGCGAATTCTGTGCCGACGCATCACTGATGCTGGCATAAGGCGTAAAGACAGCAGGCCGATAAATCAAGTCGGAATGTATCTCGTCAGAAACAACCATCACACCGTTCCGGCTACATATATCGGCTATGCGGGCAAGCTCGTCGCGAGTCCACACGCGCCCGCCCGGATTGTGCGGATTGCAAAGCAGAAGCATCTTGGCGGTGCGGGCCTTCAGTTCCAAATCGTCGAAATCAATCTGGGCATATTGTCCGTGATTTAGCAACGAATTATAGGCAACCTCGCGCCCCAATGCCTTAACAGTCAAGAAAAACGGATGATATACCGGCGTCTGCACAATGACTTTGTCGCCTGGCTTGGTGAACTGGCTTATGGCAACAGCAATGCCGGCCACAACACCTGGACTAAAACCCACCCATTCAGGCTTAACAATCCAGCCGTTACGGCGTTCCTGCCAGCCAACTATGCTTTGGGCGAAAGAGCCTGTTCGCAAAGTGTAGCCTAAAACATTGTGTTCCATTCTGGTACGCAAGGCATCGGCTATGCAAGGCGCCACGGCAAAGTCCATGTCGGCCACCCACATTGGAATGGCATCAGGGTCAACCCCCAAAGTCTTGTCAATGTTATCAAACTTGAGGCTGTTGGTTCCTCGCCTGTCGATAGGTGTGTCAAAGTTGAAAACCATATAGATATGAATGATGATTTCAGTTCGGCAATATAGCAATTACATCAAAATACGTAATTATTAGATGAAAAATGGCCAATTATTGAACTATTATCTTAATTTTGTTAACCACAATTAAAAACTACGAGACAAAATGGACGATTTTGAAAAGAACGATGCCAAGAAAGAGTTGGACGCAGTGTACTCCAAATCAGTCAAGGCAGGCAAGCGCACGTATTTCTTTGACGTGAAGAAAACCCGTCAAAACGAGCACTACATCACCATTACCGAAAGCAAGAAAGTTTTTGAAGATAACGGAAACTCACATTTCGAAAAGCACAAGATTTTCTTGTACAAGGAAGATTTTGAGAAGTTTATGGACTGTTTTGACGACGTTCTGCAATACATTTCTGAAAATAGCACCGAGCCAGACGCGCAAATAGAAGAACCATCGGACAGCAATGCTGACGACAGGTTCACCAATGTCAATTTTGAAGACCTTGACAAATAAATAATACGCACCAGCGAAGTTGCTGGCAACTTGAAACAAGAAAGGCGGATACTTCCGCCTTTTTTATTGAATCGCTATCTAGACTTAAAGGATACTATACGTCACCTTCGCTATCTGCATCATTATCAGCAAAGTCGATGTCAATGTTTGGATCATCATCAGACTTTTCGCTATTGACATATTGGTCTATCTCCTCAAATGACAGTATTTTGACATTTGTCAACAGAAAATCGGACTGAATAAAATCGCCATACTGGTTGCACTCGTCAATGGCTTCTAGAATGAGTTGCTGAATGGCCACATCCAACGGAATCAGCATTGTCAGCGCAGAATAATGACCATTGAACTCGATTTTTTCAAGTTCCGAACCGTTGTTTTTAAGCGCCGTCTCAAATTCCGACTGCACAATATGCCTCTGGTATGGCACGAACTCATCGATGTTGTTGCCGACCAAAGCCACGAAATAGCGTAGCATGCGGCCACGTCCGCCCAAACCGGTTGAGACGAACACCTGGCTTTCTTCGAGCAAGTTACCCTCAATAAGCATACGGCTTTCCTGCGTGGCCATAAGCGACCATTGGTGAAGCCTGTTGCTTGCATCCTTTGAATACTCCTCAAGGATGCGGAAAGCCTTCGGGTCGTCGATTGAAGCAAGCAGAATCATACGGTCCATCAACTGCTCATCGGTCAATTCGCTGTCAAACAAATCGCCAACCGTGTCGATGCTGACTTTCTCGCTGTTTGCGGATTTTACATTCTTCGAGCGTTTGAAATAATCCATTTGCAACTGCATATCAATCGGTTCGTCGATGACGTTGAAGTTGCTCGGAATCAAGCCCGACAATTCTTGTAACTTTTCAAACAATTCCTTGCCCATCAGTAAATGTGCGTTTAAAATTTTACGATGCAAATTTGCACAAAAAAGGTGTATCCCACAATTTCAATGTTTTAATTTGATGCAACATTTTAGTCGAAGCACAAAGTCGATTGTCCGATATGCGCCATTCTTATCCTAAAAAGTGTATTTTTGAAAAAATATTTTGAAAATGGTAACCAACGAAGCAAGAAAATCGAAGCACTACAAGGTTAGCGCTATCATAATATATGTGTTGGCACTTATTATAATAGTTGCGTTGTTGCCAAAACAACGCCAATTCAAGTACGAACTACAGAAGGGCAAGGTCTGGCAATACGAGGACCTTTACGCGCCATTCGACTTTGTGGTGCTGAAGACCGACGCCGAAATAAAGGCCGAACGCGACGACATTTTCAAAAATGTGCTTCCGTATTTCAACGTCCTGCCTGGCGTGTTTGCCGAACAGAAAATCAAGTTTGAGCAGGAATTCGACTACAGATTCGAAACGGCAATGAATATGGCGATTGCCAAATATTCAAAAATCGACGTACCTACCGACACTCTGAAAAAGCAACTCAAGCAATTCTACCTGCACAATCTGGAATTCATCTACAGCAAGGGGATATCGAACTATACCGACGTGCTCGAGAAATCGAGCGACGTGGCTTCGGTGGCGCTGATTGACAACAAACGGTCGCGCGTGGTTCCCGCCACTGAAATATTCACCACCAACACGGCACAGCAATATCTGCTTCAACAGACTGAAATAAGGTTCAAGGACAAACTGACCATCCTATCCATTGCCGAAAGCCTGAACATTTACGATTTCATCAAACCGAACATTGAATACGACAAGACAACAACCACAAAAGCCCGACTGACTGCCGAAAGGCAACTGTCGACTTCGCGAGGCATTGTTTCGGCGGGGCAACTGATTATAGCCCACAACGAACTGATGAACGACCAAAACCTGCTGTTGCTTCAGTCGCTACGCAAGGAATACCAGAGCACCGGAATGACCACCACAAAGATTTCGTGGACACTGATTGGACAAATCCTGATTGTGGCCATTCTTTTGGCTTTGCTGTTCACGTTCCTCTACCTGAACCGGCTCCAGACGATAACCCACACACGGCACTTGCTGTTCATTACAGGCCTTGTGGTGACAATGGTTGGTATGGTATGTTGCATTGTGAGGCTACAGATAGGTCACGCCTACGTGCTTCCATTGGCCATTCTGCCGATAATCCTGCGTACATTCTACGACGGGCATCTTGCATTAATCACCCACTTTGTGACCATAATAATATGCGGATTGCTGGCATCAAACGGGTATGAGTTCATCTTTCTTCAGGCAATAGCGGGCATTGTTGCAATCTTCTGCCTGTCGAAAATTGTGAAACGCCGTCAACTGTTTTTGGCTGTGATAATGGTGGCTCTCGCCTATATGGTATCGTACACGGCCATATCGCTGTTGCAGGAAGGTCAATTGAACCACATTGGAATGCGCCCTTATATGTGGTTCCTGCTGAATGGATTGTTGCTGTTTGTCAGTTACCCGCTCATATTCCTGTTCGAGAAGGTTTTCGGACTTGTGTCGGACGTCACCCTTCTGGAACTTTCGGACACCAACCACCCGCTTTTGCGCGAATTGGCGGAAAAGGCGCCTGGCACTTTCCAACACGTTATGCAGGTTGCAAACTTGGCCGAAGAGGCTACCCGAAGCATTGGTGGCAATGAACTAATGGCAAGGGTTGGCGCCCTGTATCACGACATTGGCAAGACAATTGCACCGCAATTCTTCATTGAGAACCAGATTAGTGGCGTGAACCCGCACGACGAACTGACCAACGAGCAAAGTGCAAGCATCATTATAAATCACGTAACAAACGGCGTTTCACTTGCTCAAGACTACAAACTGCCTCCACGAATAATTGACTTTATATGCACGCACCACGGCACCGATATGGCACGGTATTTCTTCAACAACGAGGCAAACCAAAAGGGGGCCGACAATGTAGATGCAAGCAAATACACATATCCTGGACCTTCGCCATTCTCAAAAGAGACAGCAGTGGTGATGCTTGCCGACTCAATAGAGGCCGCTTCGCGGACGATAAAAAACTACTCGCCCGAAGTTATGGGGAATCTGGTCGACAGCATTATAGATGACAAGATAAAACTCGGACAACTGAATTTTGCCAATATAACTTTCCGCGACATTGAGACAATAAAGGAAACATTCAAGCAGAAACTGCAGAATATCTACCACACACGGATATCTTACCCCAAATCAGCAGTATAGGGTATTTTATTGTTGATAGAAACGCTTGCCGAAGATTGATGAGCCTACACGCACAAGCGTACTGCCGTGCTCAATGGCCAACTTGTAGTCGCCCGACATTCCCATTGATATTTCCTTGAATTCAGGCGAATTAGCAAAATAATCGGCCTTAAGCATATCGAATATCTGCTTCAAATGTGCAAACTCACTGTGAGTCTGGCTTTCATCGTCAGTCAGACTGCCAATGCCCATCACTCCACAGATGCGTACATTCTGCATATTCTTGAAATCGTCCGACTCAAGCAGTTGCCGGGCCTCGTCAATGCTCATTCCAAACTTGGTTTCCTCGG
>CALABN010000204.1 GCA_937885735.1 uncultured Bacteroidota bacterium
CAGCGATGGAACGTAGGCCTGCATTATCATTTCAACCATTGTTACAAATGCGGCAATCACGACAATGTAGGCGGGAATGCGTACTTTGTCAGGTACAAGGTTCTTTATCAGTGAAATAACCATATTTGAGCAAATCAGCACAAATGTTGTTGCCAACCCCATACTCATTCCGTTTATGGCAGAAGAGGTGGTGCCAAGGGTAGGACACATGCCTAACAGCAGGACAAAGGTTGGATTCTCCTTTATCAGGCCGTTCAATAATATTTTCAGATTGCTATTCATTGTTGTTGCCCTCCGCGGCTTGAGTGGCGCCAGTGTTGGCGTCGGTTGGTTTTTGATTGTTGGCGGCTGCGTATGCATTGTATGCCGTGCGAACTGATTCAAGGAAAGCCCTTGAACTGATGGTCGATGCTGTTATTGCATCAATTTCGCCACCGTCTTTTGATACTGTCATATTGTTGACTGAAGGGTTCTTGCCGATGATGGAACTTTGTTTTTCGGCCACTTTGACTTCATATCCGAATATCTTTTCAAGAAGGCTTTTCTCTTTTGCCACTTGCGGACGGAACCAATTGACCATTTTAGTGCCAAGGCCAGGTGTCTCCTTTTGTTCCAGTACTGAATATTCGGTTATGTTGCCTTGTGGGTCAAACCCTACCATAATCTTCACTTGACCGCCAAAACCGTTGTTTGAGAACGATTCAACGGCGGCACCTACAAACTGCCCGTCGGCTTTGTACGCCTTGAAAATGGCAAGTCCCAGGGCAGTGTCGTTTTCAACCTTGTCGAAGTCGGGCAACACGGCTTTTATGGCTTCCACCGATTTCTGTTCCTTCGATTTGGCAATTGGTTCCGACGTGATGCGGAACATTGTTGCCATAAGTCCTGCCGCAATGAGCGATATCAACGTCAGCGACAGAAGCATGTTTTTCAGTGATGATTCCATTTGTGCCATTATTTTACCTCCCCAAATCGTTTAGGTTTAATGTATGTGTTGATTAGTGGCGTAAATGCGTTCATAATCAGGATTGCGAACGACATTCCTTCGGGGAATGAACCGAAGTTTCTGATAATCACAGTCAATACGCCAATTCCAACG
The DNA here is from genome assembly GCA_937885735.1 of uncultured Bacteroidota bacterium. The sequence continues at coordinate 1,100 of CALABN010000204.1, forward strand.
GCATAGACAATTTTGCCTGGAATGCTCATTGGCGATGTCACATAGTCGGTTGCCATAAATATTGCGCCAAGCATCAATCCACCAGCAAGCAAGTGTGTTACAGGCGATGCAAATTGTTCGGCATTTGCAAGATAGAGTATTCCTTGAAATGCAAAAACTGTTGCCAGAATGGTGACAGGTATGTGCCAGGTGATAATTTTTTTATACAAAAGGTAGGCAAAGCCGATGAGCAGTGCCAATGCCGATACTTCGCCAAGAGAGCCCCCCATTTGACCGAGGAACATATCTGATGAGCAAGGCAATGTGCCGAAATGGTTTTTTATCATTGCAAGGGTTGTCGCACCAGTCTCTGCGTCGATGTAACTTGTGCCAAGACCTTGAGGTACTGGCCAAGTAGTCATTTGGACAGGGAACGATATCAACAGGAATACACGGCCTGCGAGGGCAGGGTTGAACACGTTTTGACCAAGTCCGCCGAATGCCATTTTGCTAACGCCAATGGCAAAGGCCGCACCCACTATGATAATTCCAATTGGCAGGTTCGATGGCAGGTTGAATGCCAGCAGAAGGCCTGTCAGTATTGCCGAGCCGTCGCTTATTGACGGTTTTTGCTTCAGCATAAATTTTTGAATAAGAAACTCAAACAGTACACAACTGATTACTGATGTGAGTGTTACGATTAATGCTCCAATTCCAAAGTACAGAATGGAAACGGCAAATGCCGGCATTAATGCCACTATTACCCCATACATTAATTGTTGGGTTGACACGCTGCTGCGTGTGTGTGGCGACGGTGATACTACTAATTGTCCCATTATTGTTTTCTTGAACGGATTATTTTACCAACAGTGTTTTTGCCAAGTCTGACATAGTCGAGAATTGGACGGTTCGACGGGCACGAGAATATGCAGCATCCGCATTCAATGCAGTCCATAATGTGGTTGGCTTCGTCTTCATCCCACATTTGGCGTTGGCTGTATGTCATAAGCAGATAAGGCTCAAGTCCCATAGGACAGGCATCTACGCATTTTGCACAACGTATGCACGGTCCTGCTTCGGGACGTTCGGCCTCTTCTTTGTTCATCAGCAATAGCCCTGACGTGCCTTTTGTTATTGTAGAGTCGAGGTTTGACATTGCCTTGCCCATCATCGGGCCGCCACTGATTATTTTTCCGCTGTTTTCAATGTCGCCACCTGCGGCGTTTATCAAGTCGATGGCTGGTGTGCCGATGCGAGCCTTAAAGTTCGACGGTGTCTTGACTGTTTTTCCTGTAACGGTCACAATGCGTTCTATGAGCGGTTTGTTCTTTTGGACAGCCTCGTACACCGCGAATGCTGTTCCCACGTTTTGGACAACCGCGCCAGCGTCTATTGGCAATTTGCCTGAAGGCACTTCGCGTCCTGACACGGCGTTGATGAGTTGCTTTTCGCCTCCTTGCGGATATTTGAGTTTCAGTGGAACAACCTCAATGCCTTGCTCGCTTTTGCAAAGTTCGGTGAGCTTGCTTATGGCGTCTGGTTTGTTGGCTTCTATGCCAATGTATGCCTTGTCCACGTTTATGGCCTTCATCAGGATTTTTATGCCCACTATCAGTTCCTGGCTTTTCTCAAGCATCAGTCTGTGGTCGGCGGTAAGGTACGGCTCGCATTCTACACCATTGATGATGAGAAAGTCGGCCTTCTTTCCGTCAGGTATTGACAGTTTGACGTGAGCGGGGAAGGTTGCACCACCCATACCCACAATGCCAGCGTCCTTTATCTTGCCGATGATGGTTTTTGCATCGTCCTTGATTTCAGTTACAAGAGTGTCGGTGCGGTCAATGGTGTCGAGCCATACGTCGCCTTCAACATTGATGTGTACGGCAGGTTTCTTGAATCCAGCAACGTCAACGGCATCTTCAACCTTGATTACGGTGCCTGACACTGATGAGTGTATGTTTGCCGATACAAAGCCAGTAGCCTCGCCAATGAGTTGGCCAACCTTTACGGTGTCGCCTTTTTGGACTATGGCCGTGGCTGGTGCGCCAATGTGTTGCCCTAATGGTATTATGGCAACTTTGGGCAATTGTGCATCTTCAATTGGTTTTGCGGCTGAAAGTTTGTTGGCTTCAGGATGCACGCCGCCTATTTTAAATGTCTTGAACATAAGCACGTCGGTTATGCAGTTGGTTGTGTTGTTGGTTGTTCGGGTTTGGCTTCCGAGGCTTCGGCCTTTGGCGGACGAGGCGGGAAGTTGACTTCGTGGATTGCGCCTGTTGGGCATTCTGCGGCGCATTTGCGACACATTTTGCACTTGTTGTAGTCAATGTAGGCTACGTTGTTCTCTACGGTTATTGCTTCAAATGCGCAGACTTTTGTGCACTTTCCGCAACCGATGCACGCGGCGGTGCAGGCCTTGCGGGCAACTGCGCCTTTGTCTTTGTTCACGCACGATACAAACAGACGGCGGTCTTTCTTTCCACGATTGCGCAACTCGATAATGCCCTTTGGACAAGCCTTTGCGCAGGCGCCACAGGCCACGCATTTGGTCTCGTCGACAATTGGCAAGCCTGTGTTCGGATTTATGCTGATTGCATCAAACTTGCAGGCTGCAACACAGTCGCCGTGACCGAGACAGCCAAAACTGCAGTTTGTGTCGCCTGCATATAGCGTTGAAGCAAATGCGCACGAATCAGCGCCGTCGTACTTGTTTACGGTAGGACGGTTTTGACAGGTGCCGTTGCAGCGTACAACAGCGATTTTGGGTTCTGTTTCGGTGATTTCCTGACCAAGAATCTGGCCAATCTTACACAATGTCTCTTGACTTGATGCGGGGCATTTTATTCCGCTAATGTCGGTTGCCGACACCAAGGCACTTGCCAATCCACGGCATCCAGGATAGCCACAGCCACCACAGTTCGCGCCTGGCAGCAGGGCGACAATCTCGTCAATGCGCGGGTCTTCTTGTACCTTGAACTTTTGGGCAACTACATACAGAATGGCAGCCAATGCCAATCCAAGCAAGCCTAAAGCGATTACACTGTACAATACAATTTCCATAATTACTATTAATTTTATTTTGAACTACTATATTTCAATTTTGAACTTGAATTTACTTTTGAATCTGTCGCGCAACAAGTATAGTGCCAAATAATATGGCGCAAGTGTCATTATCGACAACAGGCCTGCCTTGCTTTCGCCCAAGCCAGCGCCAATTAGTGCCACAAGTGAAGTTACCAGTATCAGCAGAGGACAGATGTATCCCCAAAACAGAGCCTTCATACCCAACTGCTTTTGGCTGTAAATCTTTACTTGCTGACCTATTGAGTAGATGTTGCCGTCTGGCTCAATGGTTATGTGCTTTACGGCCTTGTCGGTTGATATGCACAAATCCTTTGAGTGGCAGCCACTGCACGCCGAGTTGCAGTCGATGCGCACAATTATTGAGTCGTCGTTAATTTGCTCAATGGTTCCGGGTTGTGAATATGTTGCCTCTGACATTGCCTACGTAGTTTACGTATAACAAATGTAGTCGCTTTGGCGGTTTATCAAACTTAAATTTTATGATTTTTTAGTGTTTTTGCAGAATGCCTTGTCTGCAAGGTGTAATGCTTTTATTATCAAAAAAAAGGTTGCAATGTCTATCCCAAATTAGATAGGCCTTGCAACCTTTTGGTTCCGAGGAAATGCTCGTTTACATAAATGTGACGCCTTCTGGAATTTCGAATTTTGAAGATTCCACTTCGGCATTTTCCTGTATTTCAGTGGCAGTCTGGCTCATTACTTCAACCATTCCCATTTTCATAACGGTTTTAAGCACAATGCCGTTCCATACGCTTACTTCGCAGTCGATGGTTTGGCCCATTTGTTCCTGTTGCAGTGAGTATTTCTTGCAAGTCTTGCCTGCAACTGTTTCTTCGCCTATTTCCTTAATCTTGTATTTGATAATGTTGAGATGATGCAATGGCAGTTACAGTACACGATGTTCTATAACAACGATGTATTAATAACCGCTAATTTCTTCAAATTTTTCAATGACGTACTGGCTCCGATGGCAAAGTATAGTATTCCTATCATAGAAATCGGAAATGATGTGCCGAAAGAAGCTATATGTCAGGTGTTTGAGAATGTGAACCAAGGTGGTGTATCTTTGTCTGTATTTGAATTAGTTACAGCTACATTTGCAGCAGACAATTTCGAGTTACGTAAGGATTGGGATGAAATATGGAGAGATTTACGTACGGAAAAAATAATTTCGCATAAAAATTACAATTCATTTAGCGGAACAGACTTTATAACAGCTTTGACATTACTTGCCAGCTATAATAAATTTGTTAATAATAATGGTAGAGCTGTTAGTTGTAAAAAGAAGGATGTTCTAAAGCTAACTTACGCTGAATATGCTGAATATAGGAATAAACTTATTGATGGAATAAAAGAAGCTATTAAGTTCTTGACTGAAGAAAGAATATTTACATCTATAGATATCCCTTATACCAGTCAGTTGATACCTCTTTCTGTATTGTTTGCAATTGATAAGAATATATGGTTTAATGTTTCAAATAGAAAAAAGTTATCTATATGGTATTGGTGTGGCGTATTCGGAGAACTATATGGTGGTGCTAATGAAACTCGTTATGTAACTGATGTGACAGGTATGATGACATGGCTAGATGATGATAATATGTTTCCTGATACTGTTGCGCGTTCAAATTTCCATGCTTCTCGTCTGCAACAACTGTATACTCGCAATAGTGCTGCATACAAAGGGGTAATGGCTCTCACATTAAAGGAACATGCTCGTGATTTCCTTAAGGGAACAGAGATGGATTTCGCTTCATATGTAGGCGAAGCAACTGACATACATCATATTTTTCCACAGAAACATTGTGTTGATAACGGAATAGATCGTTCACTGTGGAACTCAGTCATAAATAAGACTCCGATATATGCAAGAACAAATCGTATTATAGGTGGCGTAGCCCCAAGTAAGTATATTTCAAGTATTGAAAGGAATCATGGAGTTGCCAAATCAGAGCTGGATTCTTATTTGGCTTCGCATCAGATAGATGTCGAGGCAATTAGACGTGATGATTTCAACACATATTATAATAAAAGACGTATAGCTTTATTGGATTTGATTGAAAAAGCAACTGGAAAATCAGTTCCTGGGCGTGAAGAATTAACTGAAACGACATATAATCAGGAATCTGATGAAGAAATGTATTTAACGGACTATTGATGCAAGAAGATCTTAACTATTACATATATCATTTCTCACACTTGCATACCGCAAGATATAAAGGGAAAGCAGCACCACATAAGGCGGTGTTGCTACTTGCTGTGATTGAACTTATTGAAGGCGGTTTGATTGAAACCAATAAGATTGAATTGTCAGACATTCTTCTTGATAAATTTCAAGATATATGGAATAGATACAAGGGAACAACTTCTATTTTTACTCCAGACATTGGAAAACCATTCTTTCATATGCAACATGAACCATTTTGGAATCTTGTAGAGTATGGTGAGGATAATAGTGAGTTGATTGAACTTCTTGGATTACCTCGAATGGCAAAGAGGCTTCCATCAACCAATAAGTACTCAGTAAAATCATTAAGAGAATCATTTTGCTATGCAGAGATTAGTGAAGGTTTATTATCCTTAATAAAAGAACCTGAGTCTTCTGCAAAGTTAAAAAATACTCTCATTAAAACATATTTAATAATTAAAAAGCCAACAAGCGGAGCGTTGTCTTCAATTGACGTGGCAGCTTAAACTACATCTATCTATGGAAATCGTATATATTATATTAGGAATTGTAATTGGTGGAATTATTGGTTATCTCATTGTAAAAAGCAAAGGTGGTAATGATTCTGTCCAGTACCGTTAGGGGAATGCGGCCCAAAATGCTGGTAACCAGAATGCTTTCCTTTATTTGCATGTTGAACAGGTGGAGGGAGAAAATGATTTTATCGAAAGCCCATTCATCAACATTCTGCTGGTATGTAAAATAACTGATGATTCCAGAGACAACTGCACAGGCAATTGCAGAAACAATTGCGGCGGTCAGGAAACGGATGAAAATCCTGTTTACAGTGGGATTTTGTGCGGCATTAGTTCTCGTGTATTTAATGCATGACCATGTTATGGAAATAATGGTGATTGCAGAAAGGGAGTATAAATAGATGAATTCCGTGCTGCCGTAAAGAACATAGAGCCGTAATGCCGTGCAAAGCATGTTCACAAGATATGCAAGAAACGATTCAACAGGGCCAAAAATGAAAAGGACTGCAATCATGAAGGTTGTATCCAGAAATAATGGAGCCTTGAGCACGATGTTGAACAGGTAATTCATTCCAAAGTCCAGGCATCCTGCACAGATGATGACTGCGATTTTTATAAGAATTGCTTTTAATTCTGGCATTTTCCTTTTTTCCATAAATGACCTTCTTATGAAAGTTTTTCAATTAAGGCAGTTCGGTTATTAACTCCAATTTTTTCATAAATTGAAGAGATGTAATTTTCTACGGAAC
>CALABN010000205.1 GCA_937885735.1 uncultured Bacteroidota bacterium
CAACACGCTCACCTTCTTGTCGATATCCTCGCCACGGAAAAGGAACGATGCCAAAATGTCGCGGATTTTGGTTCGAATCTCGCCTTTGGCAATCTCATCTATGGTCTGAAAAACGGTCTTGTTGTCGTCGAGCATCTCGCTCTGATTCTGTGCATAATAGCCTACTATCACATTATGGCCCAACTTTACGGTTCCCTCGCAAGGATGAATGCCTAAAATCACTTTCGACATGGTGGTCTTGCCCTCGCCGTTACGGCCTACAAACGCCACTTTCTGCCCGCGTTCAAGCGTAAAGTCGATATTTTCGAGCACGAGTTTCTCGCCGAAACGCTTAGTCATTTCCTTTGTCTCAACCACAACTTGTCCAGAATGCGGTGCTGGCGGAAATCTGAAATGAATGGCCGAATTGTCGAATTCATCAATCTCGATGCGTTCAACCTTCTCGAGTTGCTTGATGCGCGACTGAACCTGGACAGCCTTTGTGGCCTTGTAACGGAAACGCTCGATGAACTTTTCGGTATCCTCAATCATCTTTTGCTGATTCTCGTAAGCCGACAATTGTTGCTCAAGTTGCTCTTGACGCTGAATAACATATTGAGAATAAGGTACTTTAAAGTCATAAATCTTGCCAAGCGATATTTCTATGGTGCGGTTTGTAAGATTGTCGAGAAATGCACGGTCGTGCGATACTACAATGACGGCACCCTCATAGGTCTTCAGCATATCCTCAAACCACTGAACCGACTCAATGTCAAGGTGGTTGGTAGGCTCGTCGAGCAGAAGCACGTCAGGGTGACGCAATATGACTTTTGCAAGTTCGATGCGCATACGCCACCCACCGCTGAATTCTGCCGTAGGACGTTCAAAATCAGTACGTTCAAAACCCAATCCTATCAATGTGCTCTCAATCTCGCCGTCAATGTTATGGCCGTTGAGCAAATGGAAACGGTCGGTCTTTTCCGTAAGGGTGTTTATCAGTTTTAGATAGTCATCAGACTCGTAATCAGTACGTTCTGCAAGTTGTTGATTCAGTTTTTCAATCTCCGACTCAAGTTTCTTGACCTCCACAAATGCACTTTGGGCTTCGGCATAAACCGAACGAGTATCCTGCACCGACAAGTGTTGTGGCAGATAGCCAAGGGTAACGCCCTTTGGCACCGACACCTGTCCTTTGTCATACGGTTGCAGGCCACAAAGAACCTTTAGCAATGTTGACTTTCCAGCACCGTTTTTGCCAGTCAGGCCAACACGGTCACGAGGATTGATTAGGAAACTTACATCGTTGAACAATGGAACGCCCGAGAACTCCACTGTTAAATTGCTTACGGATATCATTCTTACTTAATTTTTGCGGGGACAAAGGTATCAATCAAATGAAAATGGGCAATGCCTTGAGGCAAATCTTCGCTCATAGTGCATTGTGCCTTGCGAACGAATGCGAAACAGTCAATCGTCAACTTTTCTTGCCCAAATTCGGGAAATACTCCAGCAACCGACGCAGAACCCTGTATTTCAAAGTTATGTACATAACAATGGTATACAGCCAAATAACCATCATATTGACCCAATATGTTGAAAAAGGCACACCGAACAAGTTCTTGTATGGCGAATAGAAATGAGCCTTTACAAATGGTTTGGCAGGGTCAAGATATATAGGGTCAATCTTTTGGTACAGATTGCCTTTCACCTCTATTATACGGTCAAGCGAATTTGAATTGCGCACAAACGATGTCAGGCTTTCGTTGCTGTAATCGCGCTTGCGCTTGATAAACCTATCACGCTCTTCATCAGTACGTTGCATTGAATTTATCAAGACATCCTTTTGTGTGTTGACGTAGTTGTACTGCTTTGAATAGTATGTTTTCAGTTTTGACAGGAACTCTTCAAGTTGCGAGAACAATTCAGGTGTCAATTTGTTGATTTGCAACATTTCAGTCTTGTCAAACTGGAAATATCCCATTGCATCAAGAGGCTTGTTGAGTTCGTTGCGAATCACCTCGAGTTCACTCTTGACCCTAATCTGGCACGAAGGATTGGCATAATTCCGCTTGCAATATGTCACCTTGTTCTCAACCGTCTTCAGCCAGTAGTTTTTACGGAAATCACACTGACTCAATATTTTATTGTATTCGTAAAAATCCTTTTCAAATTCATTTTCCTTAAACTGCTGAACGGCAAGCGCCTCGTAAGCCCAACGTGCAGTTATTATTTCACCATAGAAAGGTATTCTGTCAGGTTCGGAAATGGCAGGGTTCAATTTGTCAAACGACACTATTATGCCACTCAAAATCAATTGCGGGATAACCAGGAACGGTATCAATATGTAAATTGTGACAACCTCGTCGAAACTGTCTGAAATGTTGAGTCCAAGCAAGCACGAGAAGAACCACGAACTGAACAATGCAAACCAGTAATAAAAGAACATTCCCTTGATACCAAGCACCAGGTTGCCCACCGCCACAAACAGAAATGCCTGGAATGCCGATATGACAAACAAAATGGCCAATTTAGACAGCAGGTAACTTGTACGGCTCAAATTCAGGAACCGCTCTCGTTTCTGAATCTTACGGTCCTTTACAATTTCCTCCGCGCTCACCGACAGGCCTATGAAAATTGCCACAATCACCGCCATAAAAATGTAAACAGGCACATTGGCGTTGTTAAAGAAGCAATAGCCACCACTCGACTCATTGAAATACCTAATGATGAAAGCCAACAAAAATGCCAAAGCTGGCGACTCCAATATATTGATTATCAAATACTGGCGATTGCTTATCTTCGAAAGGACATCACGTTCGACAAAGACCTTGAACTGTTTGAACTTGCCTGGTATCTTTGATGCGTTTTCAGGCAAATCATCATATTTCAATTCAGGTTCAGGCATAATCTTGCGGGTTTCCTGAAAATACTTGTACCACTCGTTAGGCTGAACCCTGCGGGCCTGCGTCAAATTGCCATATTCATCGAGCATTTGCGACTCCACAATGTTGAATATCTGCTCTGGATTGACGTTTCCGCAAGTATGGCATTCGCTGTCGTTGCAATTTGCCTGATGAACTTTTGTCTTGAAATAAATAATCGAATCAACAGGATTTCCGTCATAAATAAGATATCCGCCCTTGTCAAGAATGTACAAATTATCGAACATCTTGAAAATATCCGACGAAGGCTGATGAATGACAGTAAAAACCAGTTTTCCCCTCAAAGTCAGTTCCTTGAGGATATCCATAATATTTTCAGAATCGCGCGATGACAATCCAGAAGTCGGTTCGTCAAGGAAAAGAATGGCAGGCTCACGGATAAGTTCCAATGCAATGTTCAAGCGTTTGCGCTGTCCACCGCTTATCTTCTTGTTCAAAGGACTGCCAACCACCATATCGCGGATTTCGAACAAACCGAGCATCTTCAACACCTTCAGCACCTTGCAGTTTATCTGGAACTCACTCAAGTCGTTGAAGCAAAGCCGTGCATTGTACAAAAGGTTTTGATATACAGTCAGTTCCTCTATCAGCAAGTCGTCCTGCGATACGAATCCTATCAACCCCTCAACCTTTTCCCTGTCGTCGTAAATGTCGATGCCATTAATGGTGACTTTGCCCGAAGTAGGACGCGCACTGCCGTTGAGCACATTCAGAAGTGTCGTCTTGCCAGAACCGCTTGCTCCCATAATACCGACAAGGCTTCCCGACTCCTGAACCATATTTATTGAATTGAGGCCCTTTGTCCCGCCCTTGAAATAATACTCTACATCCTTTACCACAAACTGTATGCGGTTGCCTATTTCGTCGGCAAAGAAGAAGTTGACTATGTCGGAATAGTAAATCGGCTTCATTCGTGAATCACGCAACGATGAGCCTTGATTCAGCACATAGACATTTCCTGGTATTACAGATTGTCCGTTAAGATACAGTTCGTTGGTACCGAACTTGCGGACAAGATACATATTCGACTGCTCGAAATACAGCACCCACAATTTGTCCTCAAACATTTCGTGGCAATAGTGCCTGATATCAGGTATTAGAGACGCCCTGTGTCCGTCAATGAGCAGGAACTTTGGCGATACAGGAATATTATCCTCATCTGACATCACGAAATCGCGAAGCAGTTGGAAATTCTCACTTGAGAAAAAGAAAATTTCGGAAACCGCCTGGACAAACTCAATTTCCTGGTCGGAAACTTCCTGACCCGACTTGATGAATTCAAGCAAACGGGCAAGCACCACCAGTTTTTGCCTGATATCAAGTTCCTCATTAATTTGAGTGCATATTTTCAGCACCTTGACTGAATTTAGCGCAAGGTTTTTCTCCTTGCTCCCGTTTCCTACAAGTCGGCGCTGATAATGGGCATAGAATCCGTCGAAAAGTTCAAGGTATTCACCTACGGCATTCTCACCCAATTGTTGGTACAAAAAAGCCTCAATAATCTGCCGTCCGCCCTTGTTGTTGGCCCGTGGGCCGACAATAATGGCAAACAACTGCATCAACGCTTTCAGTACCTTTTCTCTCATTTGTTGTCACCTTGAGGTTTGAATCCGATAAGCATTACCGCCATTCCCGACTTTATTTCCTTCGAATCAATTTCAGCCTCTATAATGCAATCCATCGTATTTTCAAACTTAAAGTCCCAACACGGCGTGTTTTCAAAATCGCGGTTAGTAAACAACAAGTTACGCTCCTGGTCGTAAACCGAGAATGCGAGATTTCCATCTTCATCGCCACAATATCCAACAAGACGGTATGTGGTTCCACCATAGAATGTCACATAGAATTCCGCCACATCCTCTTCAGTTAGCAACACTGTATAATATTGTCCATCAGAGATGAAAGGGTCAATAATATGTTCCTGACATTTGTCAATTGCCGACTCCATTTGTGCCAACGACACCAATGGCAATAAAACAACCGACAACGCTATAGTTAATAATATCTTCTTCATAATCATTCTTTTACATTATTCAACCAATGACATCCTAATGGCCTTCAACTTATCCGTTATACTTAATAAATCCGAATCGGTTACAACAACCTTTGTTGTAGATTTAATGACAGTCACCTTGCTTTCAGCGTCAATTTCAGGATTGCTGTACGTATATGACTGTTCAACAGACTCATAAGCACCACTCAAGTCAATCAATGCATCTACAAGTTTTGCAATGTCCTGACTCTCGCCATAGTAAGGCGACAAAATTTTGATAAGGTTTTCCAAAGGTTGCTTGCTCTCTCCCAACCTCAACTTCAGCACTTCGTCCTTTGTTTCAGTTGCCATCTGCGACAAAATGTACATTGCCTCAACCCAGCCACCTGCAAGCACAAGCGTGCCTTCCTTCTCTCGCTCCGATTCCTTCAGGAACACATCTATATCCCTGTATGTATTGGACATTATGGAAAGAAGGGAATCCTTGTTGTCAATGTTGCGTTCCACCCTGTCAACCAATTCACTGCTGAATGTGGCCAACAAGTCCAAATCAGTTGCAAGCACCTTAACCACTGAAAACGCATTGACTACCAATGCAGACTGCGAATTAATGTTGAGATATGCCAAATCGGCTCCATAAACACCCAAATTCACACATTTTTTAAACAATGTACTGTAGTTTTGGTTGTTCGAAATTGGATTTAACAGGCTTTCGTTGAATACTGCGCCTGCATTTTTAATCATCATCGTCAATTGGTATGGCGACGGCAGACTGAAAAGCGTATTGCCGAATTTAATTGTTTGGGCCGACGTATCGGTACGCACATCAACCTCTAAATCAGCCTCAACTGATTTTTTAACTTTTGTCTGATTATTGCACGAGCACGCCAAAAACGAGGCAAGTGCGAGCATCATAACTGATATTGAAGTCTTCATTTTTATATTGATAATACTTAATGCAAGTAACGAAAAAATAACGAATCGTAAAAGCATTACAACACATTATATGGCATTACGCCACATAAACTTCAAAAACAACGAAATTGATTTACGGGAAAATGTCAGTTAAGATTCGAGTATGACTCAAGCATCTCTTTGTATTCCGACGAAGTCAAATCCTTAATGAAGAAATTTTCAGGATTTTGTCTTCCAGTAGGCGTCATAACCTCGTAATGCAAGTGCGGGCCAGTAGACTTGCCTGTATTTCCGACCCTTCCAATAACCGAGCCACGGCATACAGTATCACCGACACTGACAGAAAACTTGCTCAAGTGAGCATATCTTGTCCTGTAGCCATAGCCGTGGTCAACAATCACTTGCTTGCCATAGCCACGCGGGTCGTTTGTAACAGCGGTTACAACTCCGTTTCCTGTGCAATATACCTTCTGGCCTTCAGCCGAAGCCATATCAAGACCGTCGTGATGAAGTTTTCGAAGGTTGATTGGGTGGATTCTCCATCCATAAGACGATGAGACCCTGTAGGAATTTGGCACCATAGGAAGTATTGCAGGCACCGACAACAGGCTGTCCTCTGTATGTTTCACGGAACGAAGAACCGATTCATAAGACTGCTCTTGCAAGTTCAGTTTATTAGAAAGAATGTCAACCTTGCGATTATATGTCACGAACAAGTCGGAATTGTAATATCCTTCCAAATTTGCATATTTGTTTGTACCACCGAAACTTGCCTTACGCTTGTCGGCCGACAACGGCTCCAATCTTGACAATACGCGGTAGCAACTATCGTCCTGGCTTTGGACATCTGCCAAGAAACTTTCTATTTGTGTGAATTTGGAATCTAACTGATGAATTTCGGAAATGTATTCATTTTCCTTGTTTTGTAGCAACAAGACTTTAGGCGACGGGATAAAATTCAAATACGACAGCAACCACACCGACGTGCCGATTGCCGAAGCGCAAAGAAGAAACTTGAGGCATCGCTTGCCAACACGGGCAAACGTGCGTTCCACCTTTACATAAACTAAATGTTCGCTATCAAATTCGTATTTTTCTTTCATCTCTCTTTTGGAAAGCGGTGGTAAATCTATACATTTTTTGTAAAAAAGATGCGCTATATCATATTTTTTTCGATGAATGGCGGTTTTTATCGACAAAATGGGTATTCGCATCTATTGAAATTTTGTCATACAATATGTAAAATATATGACATTTTGTCAATACAAACAATATCGAACAATATTAATTGTCGATTGATTTTTAATCATTTACAATATTTTTCAATACAACAAATAAGACCAAGCACCAAATTGGTTTGTCTTTTGCAAGGCATACGGCAAAAAAAAATCAAAACTTAATGCTATGAACACAAACAATTTTACAATCAAAGTGCAAGAGGTTTTGGAAAAAGCCTTCAACATTGCACAGGCGGAAGGGAACCAAGCCGTTGAAGCGGGACACCTTCTCAAGGGCTTGTTGACTGAAGAGCAGAATATCAGCAAGTACATACTGCAAAAGCACGGCATTGCCAGCAACAGCCTTACGGCCATTGTCGACAACATTATAAAATCGTATCCAAAGGTTTCTGGTGGCGACTTGTACCTGTCGTCGAGCCTGAATATGCTATTGAACAATGCACAACAACTTGCCACAAAAAACGGTGACAGTTTTGTTTCCGTAGAGCACCTGTGGATTTCGCTCCTTTCCACCAACGACCAGGTTGCGCGTCTGTTGCAAGACCAAGGTCTGACCCGCAAGTCGGTGGAAGCCTGCATCAAAGAGATAACAAAAGGCGAAAAGGTTACAAGCCAATCAGCCGAAGAAAGTTATATGGCACTTTCAAAATATGCCATCGACCTCAACGAGCAGGCGTCATCTGGCAAACTCGACCCTGTCATTGGCCGTGACGACGAGATAAGGCGGATACTTCAGATTTTAAGCCGAAGGACGAAGAACAACCCAATCCTGATTGGCGAGCCTGGCACTGGAAAGACAGCCATCGCCGAAGGCATTGCTCACCGCATTGCAAAGAACGACGTCCCAGAAAACCTGAAAACCAAAAAGTTGTATTCGTTGGATATGGGCGCACTCATTGCTGGCGCAAAATACAAAGGCGAATTTGAGGAACGTCTGAAAAGCGTAATCAACGAAGTCATCAAGTCGGACGGGGAAATAATACTATTCATTGACGAGATACACACTCTGGTCGGCGCAGGGAAAAGCGAAGGCGCAATGGACGCCGCAAACATACTGAAGCCAGCGCTTGCACGTGGCGACTTGCGCGTGATTGGCGCCACAACGCTCGACGAGTATCAAAAGTACTTTGAAAAAGACAAGGCCCTCGAACGACGATTCCAAATAGTAATGGTTGACGAACCTGACGTAAATAGTTCGATATCAATACTACGCGGATTAAAGGAACGTTACGAGATGCACCACAAAGTCCAGATTTTGGACGATGCCATAATTGCAGCCGTGGAACTTTCCAACAGATACATTTCCGACCGTTTTCTCCCTGACAAGGCAATCGACCTTATCGACGAGGCCGCGTCAAAACTGCGACTTGAAATGAATTCCGTTCCTGAAGACATTGACGAACTTCAGCGCGACATTATGCAACTTGAAATTGAACGAGAAGCCATAAAAAGGGAAGGCAACAAGTCAAAAACAGATACCATAACGCAAGAACTTGACGCCAAAAATGCTGAACTGACATCGAAAATGGCAAAATGGAAATCGGAAAAGGCGATTCTCGACGACATTCAAAGCAACAAGAAACGAATTGATGAACTGAAACAGGAAGCCGACATTGCCGAACGCAGTGGCGACTACGGCAAGGTGGCCGAAATTCGTTACGGGCGGATAAAGGAATGCGAAGCGAACATAGAAAGGCAAAAGTCGCAACTGCAAGACGGCGACACTATGATTCGCGAGATTGTAACACCAGAAGACATTGCCGAAGTTGTGTCAAAATGGACTCACATACCAGTAACCAAAATGCTCCGCTCCGAATGTGACAAACTCATCAACCTCGAATCGGAACTGCACAAACGTGTCATCGGACAGGACTACGCCATTGAGGCCATCGCCAACGCAGTGCGCCGTCGCCGTGCAGGACTGCAAGACGACAAGAAACCGATTGGCTCATTCATCTTTTTGGGCACCACTGGTGTCGGAAAGACGGAACTGGCAAAGGCCCTGGCGGAATTCTTGTTCAACGACGAGAACCAGATTACAAGAATAGATATGTCGGAATATCAAGAACGCCACTCCGTTTCAAGGTTGATTGGCGCGCCTCCAGGATATGTTGGTTACGACGAAGGCGGACAACTGACCGAAGCCGTAAGGCGAAAGCCGTACTCCGTGGTACTGCTCGACGAGATAGAGAAGGCTCACCCCGACGTGTTCAACATCTTGCTACAAGTGCTTGACGACGGACGCCTGACCGACAACAAGGGACGGACAGTCAATTTCAAGAACACCATTATAATAATGACATCGAATTTAGGGTCCGACATAATCCAACAGGAATTTGCAAAGATGAACGACAGCAACAAGGACGAAATAATTGACAATGCTCAACAAAAAGTTATGGATTTGCTTCGAGCATCGGTAAAGCCTGAATTCCTGAACCGAATCGACGAGACTATAATGTTCGCACCACTGCTCAATGACGATGTAAGAAACATTGTGAAACTCCAAATTGACAAAATGGCCGAACGACTATCTAAAAAAGGTTTGGAAATCACAGCCAACGAACAGGCAATTGACCTTATTGCAAGAGAAGGATTCGACATAACTTTAGGCGCCCGCCCTATAAAACGACTCATAGAACGCGCCATACTGAATCCACTTTCCACAGCGATAATAAAAGGCGACGTTGACAACAGCAAGAAAATACTGATTGGCGAAGACAACGGAACAGTCAGGTTGTCAAATATATAACCATCAATAAATCAAACATCGAGGCTTGCCATTTTCAATAAAAAAAGGCAAGCCTTATTTATTTAATAAGTGTGGCATTTTTATGTTTATATTTTTCAGAAAAATTCTTAGAATAGCAATTTGAAAGTTTACATAGGTTGACCATCAAAATTGGCCGACAAAAAAAACATAACTACGCCGAATATGAAACTAAAAATGACAATCAGGACTCGAATGATGGTGAGCATTCTGCTTACCACAATTGTAACATTCAGTATTTCCAACAACATATGTGCGAGAAAATCCAGGGAACTAATTAGCGAGAAGTCAAAAATAATAGTAGAGATACAAAGCAACGACAATGCAACAGCAGTCAGCAAGACAATGATAGACGCCAAAGCATTGTTGGACAGCCTGTCGGAAGTATGTGCGGAACTATACAACCAGGACGACGACAACCGCGACTATCTGGTTGAAAACTCATTGAAAAGGTCTACCCAAAACAGCATCCTGCTAAACGCCAAAGTCGACTGGTTTGCTTCAGAATCAAGCATAAAGAGCATATCAGAACCATTCATCGACAAGATACCGAACAAGACCGAAAGTGCATATATGTGCAAAATCCAGGCTCCTATTGTTTACGACGGTGAATTTGTTGGCGGACTGTCGGCCAACATCATAATAGATACAATGCTCCGCAACTTCAACAATCCATTCGGGAACGATGAGGAAATGAAAATTCTGGTGGTGACAGACAAGAGCACCATTGCATTCAGCAAGAACAATGCGGAACGATTGAAAAAAATGAATGCCGTAATGCCAAATTACTGCAAGAAATACAATCTGGAAAGTTTCGTCAACAAAGATTCTGTAACAATATTGGAAACCGACGGCGAAGACGTTGCAAAATCAGTATTGTGCTTTCACCCTATTAAAATAGACGAAAAAACCAATTGGTCGCTTTGCGTAGTATTGCCAACGAGATGCATAGTAGGCAACGCAAAAAAATTGTCGATAATGTCATACTTGCTTGTGCTATTCAACATTATAATAATTGGACTCGTCACATTACTCCTATCGAAACGAATTGGGGGCACATTGGGCAAAATTGGATATGTATTGGGCAAGACATCAAAAGGCGAACTCAACACTGACGTGGAACTGAAATCAACAACGCTCAAGGAAATCGACGACATTTCAGAATCGACAATGGCTGTAATTGAAGGCCTGAAACAAGCATCGGAATTTGCAGAGCAGATTGGACACGGCAACCTGAAGGCAGAATTCGAACTGTTAAGTAAAAACGACAAGTTGGGCAACGCTCTTATCAATATGCGCGACAACCTTGTAAAAACCGACGAAGAGGCAGAAAAAAGAAAAATTGCCGACGAGAAAGTCAATTGGGCTACTTTGGGATTGGCAAAATTTGGCGAAGTACTGCATACAAACAATCAAAGCATCAACGACTTGTCGTACCAAATACTTCACGACTTGATTAAGTACATCGACGTCAATCAAGGTGCCATCTACATTCTGGACGACACTCAAGACGAGCCAGTTTACGAAATGACCGCCGCCATTGCTTACGACCGTCGCAAGTTTATGCAGAAACGCTTTGCCATTGGCGAAGACCTTGTAGGCCGATGCGCATTCGAACGCAAGACAATCTATATGACAGACATTCCGCATAACTACATCAACATAACATCTGGAATGGGCAGCGCAACAGCAACAACGCTTTTGCTTGTGCCTCTGGTGCTTAACGACAGCGTATTCGGAATCATTGAATTGGCAGCATTCCAGCAACTGGAAGAATACAAGATAAACTTTGTGGAAAAATTGGCGGAAAGCATCGCTTCAACCATATCAACTGTCAAGATAAACGAGCGCACGAACAACCTTCTCAACCAATCAAAGATTCAGGCCGAAGAGTTGGCTTCAAAAGAAGAGGAAATGCGCCAAAATATGGAAGAGTTGCAAGCCACACAGGAAGAAGCCGCCCGCAGGGAAAACGAGTCAAACGCCATAATGAAGG
>CALABN010000206.1 GCA_937885735.1 uncultured Bacteroidota bacterium
AGAATATTACAAGAGGTTGTGCCTCGTTGTCGCTAATGCATCCAATGCCTGACTCGCCCGAAAAACCAGCAATGTCGCCTTCAAACTTTGTTCGGAAATAACTGTTTTCGAGACTGTGGATAGCTCGTTGGTATCCGTTTTTTGTCGAGTAAATCGACATTCCCGCACGCTTTGTGCCGAGGTGGGAATGGTAGTCGGTGCCGTAGAAGACATCATTCACGCAGTCGGAGTTTGTGACTGCACCAAAAAATCCACTCATATATTCGTGTTTTTTATGACCGCAAAAATATGAAAAATAGAATCCACCGACATTAATGTTGATATTGTGTGAAAAGAATTATTTCCATTTAGAATACGGCATTTAGGGTCCGGAATTCGGATTTTGGGTGTAATGTGTTGAAATATATAGTTTTGGATTGATGATTGGGTACTTTGTAAACTTATGTTGATGCCGTGCCAGGAAAACCAATTTAGAAAATCACGTATGAACAGTGAAAGATTATCTTTGTCGCTAAATTGGCAAACCGCTTAATGTGGGTTCATAAAACCCATATGTATTCAAACGGTGAATTAATAGAACTCGCGTTGATATGGAATTGATAAAGATAAAATCGGCATCTGATGCGTTTTTGGAGCGTGTGCCAGAACTCTACGAAGAGGCTTTCCCGCCCGAGGAACGCACTGAAACGTCGCATTTTGTGGCAATGGTGGGACGCTGTCCGCAAATGGACTTCAACGCCATTGTCGATGAAGGCGAGTTTTGTGGAATGGCTGTGATATGGAATTTGGGCATTTGCCGTTACCTGCTTTATCTGGCAGTCTTGCGCGACAAGCGCAACAAAGGGTACGGTGCGCAGACACTGCATCTTTTGCAAAGCGAGTCCGACCTGCCTGTCATTGCTGAAGTGGAACTTCCGATAGAGCCGATAAAGGAAAGAAGGATAAAATTTTATGAGCGGAACGGCTTTCACGTGGAATTGGCCAATCCGCAGATTCTGAACGCTTCGCACAGCGACCCGCGTTGCCGTCTGCAACTCATTTCAACCCACAGTCTGCCAAATGCCGACGAGTGCCAGCGCCGTGTGGTCGATGTCGTCTATCGCAGTCTACACAATTGCTAAATTATTTTGTATCAATGTGCTGTAATGTTTTTATGCAATTTTTCAATCGGATTGAAAATTTGCATAAATATTGTAAATGCCACATAATGAGCCAATAATATTGCTTGAAAAATCTCAATTGAAAAATGTTCGCTCGATGAAAAAATGTATTGTTGCGTAATGCTTAAATGCTTGATGCTTAATTAAATCTGAAAGATATTGAGAACTTGCAGAGTGAGTTTCATAACTTTTCATCATTTCAACATCAATATTTCAACCTTTATATTAGTTTTGTTCGGTTTGATTTTAATCATTTATAACTAATTATATGGACAACAAAATTGCTATGAATCCGAACCGCCTGGTGCAATATCTGCAGAAGCCAGCATCGGAATTTACCCGCGACGACATCATTCGTTATTGCAGGGAGAATGAAATAGAGTTTATCAACTTCCACTATTGCGGATGGGACGGCAAGTTGAAGACTTTGAACTTTGTCATCAACAGCGAAGAGCATCTTGAGAATATCCTTTCGGCAGGCGAGCGTGTCGATGGTTCGAGCCTTTTCCCGTTCATTGAGGCAGGTAAGAGCGACCTTTACGTTGTGCCAAAGTACAAGACTGCGTTCCTCAATCCATTCAACGAGTCGGCAGTTGATGTCCTTTGCTCGTTCTACAACCGCGACGGTGAGCCGTTTGAAAGTTCGCCAGAGTATATCCTGAAGAAGGCTCACAAGGCATTTCAGGTGACTACAGGCTTGCAGATGGAGACTATGGGCGAGTTGGAATACTACGTCATTGCCGACAGCGAGGATGCTTATCCTGTTCCTGACCAAAAGGGATATCACGAGAGCGAGCCTTTCAACAAGTTCACAAGTTACCGAGTAGAGGCTATGCGCCTTATTGCACAGGCTGGCGGTCTTATCAAGTACGGCCATTCCGAGGTGGGCAACTTTACACTCGACGGCACTGTATATGAGCAGAACGAAATAGAGTTCCTGCCTACAAATATCGAGGATGCTGCCGACCAGCTGGTTGTGGCAAAATGGATTATGCGTCAATTGGCATATCAGTACGGTGTGACTATCACATTCGCTCCAAAAATCACTGCAGGCAAGGCAGGCAGCGGTTTGCACGTTCACTGCAAATTCTCAAAGAATGGACAATCGGTAATGGTAAAGAATGGCGAATTGACTGACGAGTGCAAGAAGGCCATTGCAGGCTATATGGATGCAGGAACATCGTTGCCAGCATTCGGCAATCCTAATCCACTTTCATACCTTCGTCTTGTTCCTCATCAAGAGGCACCAACATCGCTTTGCTGGTCGTTCAGTAACCGTAGCGCACTTGTACGTGTGCCACTGGGTTGGATTAAGCAAACTGATATGGCTGCAAATTGCAATCCTAACGAAAAGGCTCAAAACCGCGATTTCAGTGGCAAACAGACATTTGAATGGCGTGCATCTGACGGTTGCGCCGACATTTATCTGCTAATGGCATCGCTTTGCGCAGCCGCACGTCACGGATTTGAAATGCCTAACGCTCTTGAAGTTGCCGAAAAGACATTCGTTGGACTTGGCGTCAATATTCACGACGACAAGAACAAACAGTTGCAGGAATCGCTTGAGCAATTGCCTGATTCTTGCGTAAAGGCTGCTGACGAACTTGAGAAGGACCGTGCCATTTATACTTCAAAGGGTGTGTTCTCTGAAAACATTGTCGATTATATGGTCAAGTATCTTCGTGGCTTCGACGATGCAAATCTTCGTCAGTCTCTCAACGGTGATGTTGAAAAGACTATGGCTTTGGTTACCAAATATATGCACGTTGGATAATCGAATCTGATTTTTTCAATTATAGCCCGTTGCAAAGTTTTTGTAACGGGCTTTTTTTATCAAATTAGATGAAATGATGATAAAACGCTACAATTGGGAAAATGCCTGTTATGGCGTTTTTTGTTGCCACAATATGGCGTGATACCTTATCTTCGCAAAAAAAACAGTGACTGATACCTTGACACCTGAACAACGAAGCCGTGTAATGCGTCGCATTCGCGGATGCAATACAAAACCAGAAATGATTGTGCGCAGGTTCTTGTATGCCAATGGGTTTCGCTATCGGGTGAATGTCAAGAACTTGCCAGGAAAGCCCGACATTGTCTTGCGAAAGTACGCAACGGCAATCTTCATTCACGGTTGCTTTTGGCACGGACATTCGTGCAAATTGTTCAAGTTGCCACAGACAAATCAGGATTTTTGGTCAACAAAGATTGCCCGCAATCAGGAACGCGATAGCAGGGTGCGTGAACAACTGTCGGAAATGGGGTGGAACACAATGGTAGTTTGGGAGTGTCAACTCAAGCCAAATGTCAGGCAACAGACACTCGACGGCATTGCGGACCTTTTGTGCAAGGCCTATCTTGACCGTCACCGCATTATCAAGTCATACACATCTGAAGAAGAGCCAATGCCAATGGTGGCCGAACCAGAGACGAAGTATGTGTAAGTTTTAGTGCCTTATAGGTTTAAGGTTGAGAAGTTTATCCCGATAGCTATCGGGAGCTTCGCTGTTGAGAAAGTTCAGGCTATGGCTGTTTTAGCCGTTGGACGGAAGTTAATTATTAATTGTTAACTGTTAATTGATTTCACTTATGCCATTCACCCTTTATTCTGAATTGTGCATAGTGCATATCTTCCCCTCAAATCATTGCTTTTTTCCGAACCGTAGGAATATGCCAGCCAATATGGTGCCTGAAATGGAGTGCCAGGCGCACGAAATGGCGCAAGGAACCACGGCAAGAGGATTGGTGGCTATAAAGAAGTTTGTGGCAAGATTGGTGGCCAGTCCGGCGTTTTGCATTCCAACCTCAATGCTTATCGTACGTTTTTTTGCTGTGTTGAATTTAAACAGCCTGCCTGTGGCGAATCCGAGCAGGTAGCCGATTGTATTATGGCAGAATACAACACCAAAAGTCATCAGGAACAGCATAAGTCCATTGTCTATCAGTTGGTTGTGGACGCTTGAAATGACACCGCCGACAATGCACGCAAGGCAAATCACGCTCAAGCCAGGCATCACGCTTTGCGTGGTCTTGAATTGAGGCTTGTTGCCGAGCCAGACGTTCAACGCAAAGCCTATTCCCACGGGTATGATAGTCACTATCAGTATGTTGATGAACATTCCAACGGCATCGACATCGACACTTTGGCCTGCCAGCCACAATACAAGCAGAGGTGTCACAATAGGTGCGAGCAGGGTTGATGCGGTTGTCATTCCGACAGAGAATGCCACGTCGCCCTTGCATAGAAAACTCATTATGTTGCTCGAAACACCACCAGGACAGCATCCAACCAAAATTATGCCTATTGCCATTGACGTGTCGAGGTTGAAAATCCTTGTCAATGCCCAGGCAACCAATGGCATTATGGTGAATTGAGCGCACGCGCCAATGAAAATGTCGCCAGGTCTTGAAAACAGAATCTTGAAGTCTTGAGTGGTGAGAGTAAGTCCCATAGTCAGCATTATGACGCCCAAAATAACTGTCTGCGTGTAGCCAGACACCCATTTGAACGTTGTCGGCACAAAAAACGTGAATAAGGCGGTTGCTATCACAAACAATGAAGCCTTGCTGGCCAGCAGTTGGCTGATTTTTTTCATCATATTGACTATTTGATTCATTTTCTGTTTGTTGTTAAGTAGTTTGCTGTTCTTTATTTTTTCTCATCGTTAGGCAGAATGTTTGAATTGGAATTGGGTTTCAGTATGTCGGAAGCGCGTTGCGACGATATTATGCTGTGTCCCAATTGCTGTTCAAGGTCGGTGCGGGCGTTTTGTGCAATCTGTCCGCCCGCCATTGCTGTCTGCTGGCTCTCTGCAAGACCTTTTGGGTTGCGTTGTCGCGATAATTCGGTGGTGGCGACTTCGGCAAGGGTGTTAAGCGCCAGTTCTATGTTGGTCATATTGTCGCGCAGGTTTTCCTTTGTAAGGCCTTTGTGTCGCTTGTATTCGCCAGTGGTCATTCCGCTCCAGGCTTTAGTGAGAATGTTGGTTAGAATTGCAAAGTCTTTTTGCTCTTTTACGCCTGAACGTTGCCACTCGTCGGTTAGTTCCTTGCGCATCTCAATCGACCGCATACGCTCGTTTATCCATTTGTCGCTGTAACCGCGACGGCGGTAATCGTCAACTGCCATTTGGAATGTCAGTTCAGGGTCAATCATTTGGTCGATGCGTTGGGCGCCAATTTCAGCAAGCCATTGCTTGACGGGTTCCGCCTTTTTTGACGGAATTGATTGAATGAGACGGAAAACCTGCTCTAAATCAGCCATATCCGTTAGACGCATCTTGCCGTCGACAGCAGGTACTTTCAAAGCGTTACAATTTGTAACGGTTTCATTGCCTTCGTCTCGAAGTCTTTTTTTCAAGACTCGCCAATAGGTTTGTGGATTGTCGCTATCTGTCAGTATTTGCACTATGTCGATTACTGAAAAATAGTATTTTTCCTCTTGTTCGTTCCAGACAACGCGAACCTGCTTGTCTTGAAATAATTGTATGGCAAAATTGTCATTCATAGTATTCTTTATTTTGGGGGCAGATAAGCGTATAATGCTGATTATTTTAATGTGCCTTTAAAATGTATTGCTCTGCAATTTGAAATTACAGAGCAAGTTCCATAGCCTTTTTAACCTTGTCAACAGTGGCTTCGTCAGTGAGTGCGCCAAGCAGTTCAAGGCCGAAATCAATTGACAGGCCTGCGCCTACAGCCGTAATAAGGTTCTTGTCGCAGACGACATCGCCACCGACATAGTTGTAGTTCTGTTCCATTATTTCAACGGCGCAACTATGGCAAGTTACTGTCGAGCCTTCGGCAACCTTGTTTGCAGCCAAGACAGTCGGGGCACCGCAAATGGCGCCTACTATTTTCCCGCTATTGTAGAATGAACTTACAATTTTGCCGACGGCTGCCGATTCTCCCAGGTTCTTGTATCCAGGATATCCGCCAGGAAGTATCAAGGCATCGCCTTGCGAAAAGTCGGCCTCGTCAATAGTGGTGTCGGCTTTAACCATAATGCCGTGCGACGATTGAACATCGGCACTGCTGTTGATTGAAACTGTCTTGACATTGACGCCACCACGGCGAAGTATGTCTATTGGCGCAATGGCCTCAATATCCTCAAAGCCATTGGCAAGAAAAATAAATGCTGTCATATTGGAGATGTTTTTATTGCTAATAATACTATTGTCTTATATAGTTTGTGTAGATTTTTTGTTCCGATGCGGGAGCGAAGCCTGCATTTTTGCCTGCCTCGATGCATTTCAGCAGCCAAGCCATATTGTTGCCCAAGATACGCATTGTCTGCATTCCTTCGGCGTCCTGCAGAACGTCTTCAGGCTTGCTGCCGTGAACCATATTCCAGTAATTCGACGAAACAACAGGCATACAATTGATTGTAAAATACTTGTTTATCTGGTCGAGAGCGGCAGTGGCGCCACCACGTCGGCAACTTACAACTGCGGCGGCAGGCTTGTTTTTCATCTTTCCGCTTGCCGCATAGAAAATGCGGTCCATAAACGAAGTGATTGCCCCGTCGGCCGATGCATAGTGGACTGGCGAGCCAAAGATGTAGCCATCGTATTTGTCGGCTGCATCAACAAACTCGTTGACCACGTCGCCACGGAAACAATTGCCCGTTTCGCGACATTTTGCGCAACCGATGCAACCTGCTATCGGCTGAACGCCAAGTTGCATCATTTCAGTTTCTATTCCGTTTTTATTGAGTGCAGATGCCACTTCGCAAAGTGCCGTATAAGTACAGCCTTTAGGATGTGGGCTTGCGTTGATTAGCAGAACTTTCATATATGTATGTGTTTTTGTTGTCGATTTCAAAGTTAGTGTTTATGGCGAATCGTTTTCATTCAATTGCAATTTATTAGCAACGGCAGTGTTTCAAGTAATTGCGACATATTGTCGAAAACAAGGTCGGCACCAGCCTTTTCAAGGTCGGAACGCGATAGGATGCCTGTGTTTACGCCAATCGTAAATACTCCAGCCGAT
>CALABN010000207.1 GCA_937885735.1 uncultured Bacteroidota bacterium
TACTATCTTGGTGTCTGATGCCACATAGCCGAACTTGACGCTCTCAACCGGACGCAATTCCTTAAGTGCCGGCACTTGGCTGGCAGATTCTGCATTGACATTTTCAGCATAAAGCACATCCGTTGCGGCATTGACATTATGCTTTTCAGCTGTCACATAATCGATAGTGCTGAACTCTGTCACGCTTTGATTGAATGCATCTACATAAGTGTTCTCAAATGGATAGTATGCAACCAAACCCGGCTCGTCGCCACTGATTCGGTTGTCAATGTTCATGCGCAGGGCGCTTGCGGTCATTGTCGCGTTCCAGATGCGGAACTCGTCAACCTGGCCCTTGAAGAAGTCGCGGTAAACCATATTGCCTGAATAAATACCTGTAGCTTCATAGTTGCCCATTGCACCAATTACAAGGTCGCTTGATGCCAGTGCAGGGACATTGCTTGACACAAGCTGTCTTGCCACGTTTCCATCGATATAGATTGCCGATGTACCGTTGCGAAGCACATTCAATGCAAAATGGTGCCATGTGTTGTCAACATAGTTGGCTGCCGTTACTTGCGATTTCTTGCCGTCGGCTACAATGTACATCGACTTGTCGGCATCAAAGCCTACTGCCAACAGGCTGTCGCCAGCGCTGAACAATGTTCCGGCAGACTCGGCACGGAACCAGAATTCAACTGCGTAATCCTGTTCATCCTTTACTGGAATGGACGATGTGTTGACCTTGATGTATGAGTTGTCGCCATTGAATGACGCCGCAAAGTTCACATTGTTAAGGTACCATGCGTTGGCTGGCAATACAAGATTGCGGCTGCGTGCATTGTCGGCTCCTACTGTGCCCTTGCCCTCGTCGAGTGGCCAGTAGCCTATCAGGTTCCATGTTGAAGGATACTTGGCTGTGTTCATCTCGCTTGTCGATGTGACGAAGTTGCGTGTTTCGTCCCAAAGTGTGAGTTCGTGCATCTTGACATTCATGCCCTTGCCAACAGTCAGCGGACCGTTGCCAGAGTAAGATGCCATGGCCTCATTTTCAAACAAGTTCACAGTAGTTGCATCGTAAGCGTAGCTTGCGTTGACTGTCTCATGCGATTTGTCGTATGATATGGCAAGATACATCCAGTAGTCGGTGCGCAATGTGTCGTCAGATGTAATCACCTTCTCGCCCATTGTCAGGCGCAACTTGTTGTCGTCGGTTATTTCAGCCTTGAACCTGTTCTGCCCAACGCCATGCTCAATCAATGTGCCTGGCTTGGTGTAGTTGAGCCACATCTCAAAAGTAAAGTCGCGGTCGGACAAGTCGATGCTTGCCTCGGTATAAGCCTCATCGCCTTGCAAGTTCAAAGCGGCTGCATGGTCGAGTTCATAGCCGTTAAGCACGCCTTCAACAACTATGTTGCTGTTAAGCAAGTCAGAATGAAGCTTGCCAGACTGAATCTGTTCGTTGAACTGGACATAAATCTCATTGTCGTTAGTCAGTATGCCGTTGATAGGGCTAGGTGCGCCAAGCGATGCAGGTTTGCTCATATCTTTGACAACCTCTATCACCTTAGATTCGCTGCATATCTCCTCGTTGCCGAATTTGCAGACCGTGACAGCGCGGAACTGGTATTTTTGGTCGGAGAAGTTTCTTGACATGTCAACCGTATAGTTGGTATATCCGTTTTTGGCGTCAAGCTCCGATTTGTCAAATTCCTTTATCAATTTCCAGTTGGCATCGCCTTCACCCTTATATTGCAGGCGAACAGACTTGAATGTGCCGTATTGCACGTTGTAGTCTTTCAGCGCCACTTTCAGCTTGCCTTCGTCAGAAGCGTCGTTGAAATTAGAGTTAACTATCGGATTTTCAATCTGCAGAGCAATGTCAGAGCAACTTGGCACATACTGGACAGTGACATGGATTGTATCGGCAATGACATCAAAAATATCAGTGCCGTCGTACTGGCAGCTTGAAGCCAAAATGACTCCGATATTCTCATATTTCAATGTATCGATGCGCGATTGTGTAACCGACAAGGTTTTGTAGACAGTTTCGCCTGCAGGCACAAGCACCTCAAGAGGTTCGCCAATAAGTGCCTTGCCATCAACCATTACCATTGCGCCATAAGGATTGCTGCCGTCTTCAATCATGAGCTGATACCATACATCTTCATGTATTTCCGACTCGTTGTTCAATGCTATGGTAAAATTGGCCACATCGCCAGCTGGGATGCCAGTCAGCACGTAGTTTTTAGCATTGTTCTCAACGAAGATGCTTGGCTTTTCAATCTGCATGGTGGCCTCAGCGAGCTTGTGCTTTCCAGGTTCGTAATATTTGGTCAACTGTTCGCCTTCGTATGGGCAGCTTGTCTGTCCTGCACGAGTGTAGAAGATAGGTCCGAAGCCGTCTGGCGCCATGAACACGTCAACTGTTATTGCATCGTCGTCGCCGTCTTCTCTCAACTCAAAGCCTACGGCTGTGGTTGTCTCGGTTGACGAACTGTTGGAACGTGTAAATCCTCCTCCTTGCTTGGTGCCAATATCCCATACTTCACCAATACCATTGAGTTTGAATCCGACCTGGTTATCCAAAACAACTGACATCAAGAAATTAAGTTCGTATTCAGATGCAATTGACGAACCGTATTCAACCGTTTTTTCAAACGATGAACCTGAATCGAATGAATAATTGGCCACCTTGAAACCATATTTATTTGAATCATAATACAATGTACAAGGAATATCATCCTCTTTTGTGGTTTTCAAGGCATCAACATACTTATCATACTCTTTTTCAGTGAAAGGAGCATTAAACATAGTGTTGTCCAGATAATAACTTAAGTTTTGATCGCCAGACTTTATCGACTTATATGCTTCACGCACATAATTGAACTTTTTAATGGCCTTTTCGTATTCGGCCTCGTTATAATCCTTGTCTGATGAAATGGCAAGAACCTTCTGCTTCTCGTTCTCGGCCAAAACGCCTTCCCAATAGCTTGCCTGCGACTGATACCATTTCACGCTGTCAACGCAAGAAACCGTATAGACACAATTTTCGTCGGTTGGTGGCATGAAAATGTAATAGCCATCAGTTCCAAAGTTAGGATCTTCCTTGCTTACAAGAGAATAGTACACTGAATAATTGCGGAGATTCTCGAAATGTTCTACACCATTTACAGTGATACATCTTGGCAAGTCATTGATTCGGTGTTGATTCAGCAAATCAACAGACAAAGTCCGCCAGTTTGGAATCAACACATTCTCAATATAGTTTTGGGTGTATTTGAATTCGGTGCCGAAAACCACGCTGCCGGCATAGCTCTCGCCCAAATCTATAATGAATTTTTCATTCTCATTTTCATTGTCATATTTCAGACCAACAGTGCGCTGGCCGCCATAGACAATGTTTGTCGATTTTCCGATAAACACGTCACCAGCCGAACCTACGTAGTTCATCTCGCCTGATGTGCTCACCTTTTCGGTCAATGTTATTGAAGATGTGATCTCGTTATTCCAATTGATGGATTGCTCAATTTCAGTACCTGTCAAAAGTTCATCCTTAGCTTCCAAATCTTCTATCACCATAACACCAACGCCTGTTGCTATTTCTGTCTCTACACCAAGGAATGTAGTAAAAGAAGTCGACTCCTCTCCATTATATGTCTTGGTATAAGAATTTGACGTTGTTATGGTTGTGCCTTCCTCAAGGCTTGCCGACGAGCCAGAACCTGGAGGATCGCGCAATACAAAGTGTACGTTGTCAGGGCCGGCTGTCACAAAGTTGTTGCCCATCATCACGCCGCCAAACACTATGCCGGTGCCGTTCCATCCGCCGTCATTTGACCATGATGTGTACGTTTTGCCGTCGTAGTCGTATGAAATGTTCAAGCCGAGCGTATGGTCGCCGTTGATGTTTGGGAACCCGGCCTTGAACACATAAGTGTAACGGCCTGCGCTGTCGAGCTGTATCTGGTTGCTGTTCAGCACCACGTCGCCCACTGAATATTCATCGGTTTCCGGCTCAACGACAACGCCATAGGCCGAAAGCGCATTGTCTATGGTTATCACGGTTCCGCTGAGCGGCAACCTGTCTGTCTCTACATTATTGTCGCCGTCGTCATAATTGTTGTACTCCTCATAGGCATACAGCTTGAATGCATACTTCTTGTCTTGGGTAAATATTGGATAACTAAAAGCATACTTGATTTCCTCATCAACTTTGCTGTAAAGCTCTATTACAGTGTCGATGTCGTTGACTTCATCCTTATAGGATATTTCAGATTCGCCAAACGCGCCTTTTAAAGCCACATTCATCTGCGACAACTCAAGCTTTGGCGTGGCATGATAAGTGACGCTGAAATTATCATTATACTCAAATGTGGCAGTCTTGCCATCCACAACAGCAGTGTCGGTAGTGGTTTTGCCTGTCATTTCGCTCAGCTTGATAGGCTCCCATGTTGACGAATTGCCCAAATTGATGTTGTCTTTATTATTGGCGATTGATACATCATTCACAGTGAAGTCAATTGGCGGCAACTTAACGGCATACTCGCCTGTTTTCGAGTCGGTAGTTATGACGATTGACATTGAACTTGATTGGTATTCCGCAGTGCTGTTCACATATTCCGATGCACTTTCGAATGTACGTTTTGTACTCAATGTGTTCAAATTGTAGTCAATTCCGCCCGACAATTTCAACGTGATTGTAGCCTTACCAATGTTGGCTTTGCTCTGCCCCAAACCAATCTTCTTTGCACTTTCAACATCGCCTCCCACAACACGGCCGGCAAGCGTCACATAGGTATTGTCATAAAACACCAGATTGCTCATGTCCTTTACAAAGACATGCTTGGTTCCAACATTGTTCGGATCCTCTGGATAACGTCCGCCATTCACGAATGTGTGGTTAGGCATTTCAAGGCTGATGTAATGCGAACCTATTGGAACCGATATCTCAAAAGAGCCGTCGGCTTTGGTCTTCACTATATCGTTGTCGAGCGAGCAAGCCAGGCCATCTACATACAGCCCTACGCCTTCCACCGGATAGGTGGTGTTTTCATAATAAACATTGCCGCTTACCGTGAACGAGCTTTCATCGGTAAAGTTTATGGTGTGGTTAGATGCCGACTCGTTGATGAAACGCACCTCGTTGTTTGGGTTGAACACGTGTGTTCCCTTCTGAGGCTCAATGGTGTAGGTTGTTCCGTTGCCCAAATATGGCACTCCGATAATGTTGTACTTGCCATCGTTGTCGGTAATGGCCATGTAGCTGAGCTGATTGGTAGAAGGCACATTTACCGACTTGCCCACATTGCCATTGATTGAGCCGTCACGGCCATTGTATATGCCGTTGCCGCTCGACGAGCAGTCGTAGAATTTGCCGTTAGATACAAAGTTGAAAGTGTAGTAAGCCTCAAGGCCGTCTTCCTCCTTGCCCGGAGCCAGGTAGCGCATGTAGTCCTGCGATATGCTGTTTGCCGACAGCGCTTTCGACCAGATGCGAACCTCGTCTATCTCGCCATTGAAGCCTTTGCCTATAAATATGCTGTCATTGCTTGCTATGCCATCGTATAGTATTGACGACTCAATATCGAGTTTTCCATTGATGTAGATAGCTATTTTTCCCCCGTTTGTTACAACCACTGTTATGTGGTTATATTCATTCAACACTGATGCATTGGCAGTAACTGTATATTTGCCTGTTTTTTTACCATTAACATATCCATATTCAAAATATGGTCTTCCTTTTGAATCCAGACTGAGCCTGAACTTACAAGTTTTGCCGTCGGCAGAAACCTTGCTCATTAACTCTCCACCACCTTTTACTGCATTCACCCATGCCTGAAGTGTCATGCTGGTGTTGTTGTTCGACAACAATGTATTGTCGTCTATTGCAAGGTAATTTGCCTTATTGCCGTCGAACGACATTGCGTACGATTCAATGTTGTCGCTGGTTCGTGCCCTCACATATACCGAATCCACTGCCTGACCGCTGCCGTATGTGACTTCCGTATCATAATAGATCACGATCGGCTCGGCGAAGGTCATCGTCTTCGGGGTAAAGACGATCTTACCGTTAAGAACCTCAAAAGTTCCGTTGTCGAATGTAACAGTAGTATCCGTGAAGAACGCTTCGTCACTGAATTCGGTGTTGATCGCCGCGTTTACGGGTTTGTTTTTGGAAATTGCGTTGACAGAATTGTTTT
>CALABN010000208.1 GCA_937885735.1 uncultured Bacteroidota bacterium
ACTCATAATTTATAGTATTCCTTTCACACTAACTGGGGAACTATAGGGATATATAGTTCCCCATTAAAATTAAATATATTTTAAATCAATAAGATATACATTATAAGCACCACCGCCTGTAACAAGGACATCGCCTTTCGGCAAATGGCTGACAACGTCTGAAATCTGTTGCGAAACGTGAATTGTATAGGTAGCCATAAGCGTCTCGACTGACTTGTCGCCGAACAATGGCAAAACCTCTGCATCGACAAATTCACGGCCTAACGACTTTGGCGGGTTGCGTCTGTAGTATGCCAAATTGTTCAGTTTTTCCAAAAGGGCATTGTCTGGATTTCCACGGCGGGCAATATCGCCATTTGCATCAAATTCAAGGCCTATGCGACGTGCCAATCCGTTAAGGACAATATTTGCAGGACAAATGTCGAATGCCTTGCGAATTCCCGAATCGGAATAAGATATATTTGCAAAACCGCCAATATTCAGGCAACCTGAATATTGTCCGAACAGCAACTCGTCGCCTATCGGGACAAGCGGTGCGCCATTGCCACCCAAAGCCACATCGGCTGTGCGAAAATCGCAAACGACTGGCAGACCGCATTGCGCCGAAATATGCGCTCCAGAGCCAATCTGCAATGTCATTCCGTTCTGTGGTTCGTGAAAGACAGTATATCCGTGACTTGCAACATAATCTGGCTTAAAACCCGTTTTCTCCACATACGATTTAACCAATCGTCCGAGATACTCGCCATATCGGACATTGAGAATCGCCAAATCGCGGGCACCCAAATTATGGCTGACTTTTAGTTGTGCCAATATTTCAGAATCGTACGGAATGGTTGTTCCGCCGTAAAGGGTCAGTTTCCAACGCCCGTCAACTTTGCAGAATCCGCAAGAAGCAATGTCGACACCGTCGAGCGAAGTGCCTGACATCAAGCCAATTATTCGGATTTCAGCATCGTTTTTCATTGAAATTTACTTTTGGGCAATTTTTGAGAATAAGTGGCCATATTGTCCTTATTGTCAATAACAGTCACTTCAAGTTGATATGAATCAGCAAATTTCAGATATTCATCGGCCTCATAACTGATTGACTTTGTCTTTGGATCATATTTCATCAAAATCCACTCGCCATTGATTGATGCAGAATACGACTTGATGCCCGACAAATCATCTTCAATGATGAATTTCAATTCATTGACAGGCTGATTCGTCACAGGCTTGATTGTCGGTTTTGTAGTGTCTGCCTGTATGCGGAATGTTCCAAAATCAGACAATGAGCCAACAACATAGCCATTTTCGTACTTGCCTCCCATTCCAGAAACCTTGTCCTTGTTAACCGACACAAACATCAGTTTCGAAGTTGGCAGTTTGTCGCCACAGCACTTGATTTTCACCTTATAGTCCTTCACCAACGGAATGGCATTGTTCCCAATCTTGTAAGTAGGTGAATATGCACCATATACGATATTTGTATCGACATTTACATCAAAAAATATTGAATCAAAGAATGTGTTTTTCCCAAAGTTCAGGTTTAGCCCCAACGTGTCAATAATATGTGCGTCCTGCCACGACAGCAGTTTGCCTTGTGGCTTTACAGCCGATGTGTTTCGCGACACACCTTCCAAATATGTCTCAAATGTGGAAAGATTTCCGTAGGCATCGTAGGCATCAATCCTGACCTTCTTGACGACACCCTCTGGAACTGTTATGTAACCACGGTTTTTCAAGTTGGAATAAAGTTCAATGCGATTGTTGCTCTCCACAAAAAGCCTGTAAGCCACTGTCTTGCTATTTACAAGCGCCTCATAGTCGGCTATGCTACTCACGTATTTTGTCTGCGAAAATGGCACACCGTCAATCTTCATTGTAAGAACGATGCTGTCTCCGTCCCACACGTCGAACTTGTACACACCGCAACGGTTGTTTGATCCGTTGAGATAATCGTCGCACTTGATGCCGAGCCCAACCGTGCCACAAACCTGAATTGTGTCGGGACCAACGGGCTTGTACACCTTGTCCGACTTCTGAATCTTGACTGTATTGCGTGCATATTTGCCAGCCACCTGCGAATTGCTGTTTCCAGGAAAGACCGTAAACAACGTCATTTTGGGGGCGATATCGTCCTTAATGTCATATCCGAGGAAAAGTCCGTTCAACGGACAGGCATCGCGTGAATCGCGAACCTCAAAATGCAGGTGCGGACCGCCCGACGAACCCGTATTTCCCGACAGACCTAAAACATCACCCGCTTTCACGGGAATATCTTCGGGATTCAGGAACAAATCCACCGCAAAACTCTTGCGCTTGTATTGGGCCTCACTGACGTAACGTCCAATCTGAATGTTGTACTCGCGCATATGGGCATACACCGACGTATACCCATCGGGGTGCGAAATGTAGATTGAATGCCCGTATCCTGTTGGCGAAACCTTGATTCGCGACACATAGCCGTCCTTTACGGCATAAACGCGGAACCCCTCCTTGCCTTGCGTCTTGAAATCGAGACCTGCGTGAAAATGCCCGCTACGCAACTCTGCAAAGTTTCCCGACAAGTACAATGGTATATGTAATGGCGCTTTCCAGCCCAGAGTGTCTAATTTGAGTTGAGCGACAGAAACATTCGACAGGAAGAATAGCGCAGATAGCGAAACAAGCTTCGATATATAATTCATAACAAACAAAATAGCGTTAATACATCATTCGTCAACGAACGATGCAAAATAACGAAAGTAGATATATGTATCGGCTGAAATTGAACGGGTTGTTCACAACGCAATGTTGAATATACATGCACGATAACATAAATGATGCCAAGTCACAATCAATCTGCCACTTATCGCAACACATTCAAAACTTTCCGGCGCGCGCCCATTTTGGCATCGGCTCATTAAGCACAGAAAACGCGAAACTATTTGATTGTCAATCCAAACTCGTCACCATCCGAAGTAATTATTGTAAAATCGGCTGGTGTTCGGTCGCAATTGTACCTTTTGTCGACATAGTTGTTCTTTTCTGCACCTACGTAAATAAAGTCGTCAACATTGTACATACCGCCCTTGACTTCAATGCCCATATAAACGCCAGCGCTCTTATCGACCGAACTCCATAGTTTGCAAATGCGCTTGTAGTTGCTATTGTAATGATAGTTTTTCTCCTGATACTGAAAACTGCCGTTAAATGTATAACCGCTGTATTCCACATTATTTAGGACACACTCGCTCAGCGAAGTGATAGTGCAATTGTCTTCATTGTATTTTTTGCCAGTTACCACAAATTCGCCAAGGTTAGGAGCATTGATTGTCATGCGCGTATATTCGTACCCGTCATCAATATTTTCATTGATTCGGTTAACAAGCATCCACAAATTACGAGCCACACTCTCTGCCTGTTCAACAGTGACAATTTTTGTTGGTTGTGGATCCTCTTTTTCGTTTTCCGAATCATCCTTGTCGCACGAAACAAACATAAACACGGCACTCAATGCTAAAACAAATGATATCTTTTTCATAAACAATAAATTAAATAAAAATAAAAAAATCTTTCTTTTAAAGAATTCCCATTTTCCAACTTCTAAATTCCAAAACTTTTATTACTCAGCAAAATAGCAATCGCGCAAAGCCGTTGTAAACTTGTCGCCAACAAGTGTCACATCCTTTTGCTGGCGAATGTCCGCTGACGACGCACCTATTTTAATAATATAATGTCCTGCATCAACCGACCATTGACCATTGTCGTAATAGCCAAGTTGCTGTGGCGATACGGCAAACGTCACAGTCTTTGTCTCGCCTGCCGACAAAGCCACACGCTTGAATCCCTGCAACTGGATTGGCTTCAGTTTTGCGTCGTTGTCCTTTGGCGAAACGTATAATTGGACAATCTCCTCACCGTCAACCGCGCCTACATTCTTCACATCAACCGACACGTTGAAACGTCCGCCGTTGGTGCTTGCCACCGAATCGACCCTCAGGTTCGAATACTCGTACTTTGTGTAACTCAAGCCGTAGCCAAACGGATAGGCAATGCGGGCATCGCCTTCAAGACCGTAGTTGTAGCAGACAGGTTCGTGGATTTCCTCTGCAGGATAACTCACGCTCAACTTGCCCGAAGGGTTGACATTTCCGAAGATGATGTCGGCCAAGGCATTACCGCCCTCCTCGCCTGGATACCACGCCTGAATGACTGCGTCGCACTTTTCGGCCAAGCCCGAAACAACCTGCGCGCGTCCGCCAAAAATCACCATCACGACAGGCTTCCCGATCGCAACCAGTTTCTCGACAAACTCTTCCTGCCTACCTGGCAAGCGCAAATGCGTGCGGTCGCGGTTCTCGCCACACAAAATGGCATTCTCGCCTACAGCCACAATCACCACATCGCTCTTGGTAGCCATTTTTATCGCCTCGTCCATATCGGCCTCCTCTCCGCTGTCAATCATACGGTTCTGAATCTTGACCAGATAAGCCACCCGAGGGTCGCCACTCTTGTCAACCACAGTCTCAACATCCTCGGTCCAGTCGCATCCCCTTGAATAATTAAGGCTGATGCCATCTGGCAACCTGTTTTCAAGACCGTTCTTCAAATTCACGATGCGAGGATGCATATCGTCCTCTATCGACGATTTCCAGAAGAACCGCATGGCGTGATATGTATAGTCGCCAAGCATGGCCCACATGCTGTTGGCGTTAGGGCCTGTAAGGGCTATTTTTTTCTTATCTTTTAAAGGAAGGATTCCGTTGTTCTTCAGCAACACCACCGACTGCGTAGCCAACTGATAGGCGGTCTGGCGCTCCTCTGGCGTATCAAAATCAATATTACCACTTGCGCACAAGACCGGATTCTCATCAAGCAACCCCACTTGCGCCTTCAGCCTCAACACCCGTTTTACAGCCGTTTCAAAAGTTGACAGGCTCACCAGTCCACTGTCGATTGCCTGTTGCAGAAGACGGTAATTGTCCCCTTTCGGGAAATCGACATCGTTGCCTGCATTAATGGCCGCTGCCGTGCGTTCCAAATCGCTCATATTGTCGTCAATCTGTGTGATTGAACTGTAATCGCTGACCATAAGTCCGTCAAAATGAAGATAGTCACGCAAGATGCCTTGCTGGATATCACTGTTTGCAACACATTTGACACCGTCAATGGCGTGATAGCCCGTCATAACCACCTTGCTGCCTGCAAGACGGATGATTGCCTCGTGTGGCAACAATATTTCTTCCATAAGTTCCTTCTTGTCAGCATCGCCACCCCCTCCGTATCCGAGGAAATGCTTTGTACAAGCCGCCACACCTTTACGCAAGTCGCCATGCTGGAGACCCTTGACAAAAGCCACGCCCATTGAGGCAGACAGATACGAGTCCTCGCCATACGACTCTTCAAGCCTGTTGAAAGAAGGATCTCTAACCA
>CALABN010000209.1 GCA_937885735.1 uncultured Bacteroidota bacterium
ATCTACTCGATAAAAATTCAAAAATCTCTCGAAATCAATTTATAGAACCCACCTATAATGAATGAAAAAACAGGCCGACAATTAAACACAAACTACTCTGCCGACAAGCACAAGCGAAGGCCAAAATCGCCATATTTATAGTCGGGGTTGATACCGTTGCGGTACGACACACGGCAATGCCTGGCGCTTGAACTCCAGGCTCCGCCACGCAAGATACGGCCACAACGGACAGAGTCGCTGACGGAATCAGAATAAGTGTCGGCACAGGCTTCGTACCAATCCTGGCACCATTCCCACACATTTCCACTCATTTCATACAAACCCAACTCGTTAGGCCATTTCTGACCAACTGAATGGGTCTTCTTGCGCGAATTGCCTGTAAGCCACGCCACTTTCCTGACCGAATTGCCTCCCGCGTATTTGTAGCCTCTGCTCATACGTCCGCCTCGAGCGGAATATTCCCATTCAGCCTCCGTTGGCAGGCGGAACGTCCTTCCCGTCAATTGGTTGAGTTTGGCAATAAATGTCTGACAATCGTTCCAACTGACATTTTCGACAGGAAAATTGTCATCACTCTGAAACTGACTCGGATTGTTGCCCATTACGGCTCGCCCCAAGCCTTGCGTCACCTCGAACTTGCCGATGTAGAAATTACCGACAACAACATTGCGGACAGGCTTTTCATCGGGCTCTGCATCGGAACCCTGCTCGCTGGTGGCACCCATATTGAACGAACCGCCATCAACATAAACCATACTGAACTGACACCCGTTAACAGTGAAAATCAAGTTTTTATATTCAAGCATCGCCTCGGTGTCCTGCAGTCTTTCCTCTGCCACCGACGACGTTGAAAGCACAAGTTCGTAAGTGCACAGTTTCTCAATCTTGACAGGATAGGCATATTGGCGCAAAACACCAAAATCAGCGTGTTTTATGGTAAGATGCCTGGCTCCATAAGGCACATAGAGCCAATATTCGCCAGTCTTGTACTCCGACGAGACTATCCCCAAACCGTCACCCTCAAAAATGAACCCGCCAGCCTGAACCACAACCTTTATTACGGCACACGGCTCACCATTCTGGTCAGGCTTGACGCTGGTGCGCGCCACGAGGTCGTTGTCGAGTAGGCGGAAAGACGACACCGATATCCTGTCGGCGTTTTGCTGTGCGGAACCAGCAATCGACACAATCAATGCAAATATCAACAGCAGAGCACGTTTCATAGTGTCAGAATGTAAATGAACTCAAATCGACAAGGCCAAAATCAGGGTCCTTGTCGGGTTGCCACGCACGCACGTGAATGACAGGCTTTTCCTTGTCGTTAAGGTCAACCATAAGGAACAGGTAGCCCGTATCGCCATAGTTTGACGAAAAATAATCCTGCCTGATTTGAATACCGTAAATCTCGCCACCACTGCCGGCCTTACGAATCTCGTTGTCGGCAAAGCGAAGGTTGATGAACTCGTTGCCAGCAAAAACCGTGCGAAGATTGCGCATATACTCGGACTTGGTCTGCGTTGTATAGCGGACAACCTGACGGTCGGGCTGAATGTTGATGCCGTCGGCAACTGTCTGTTGCTTAAGCACATTGCCGACAATAATCAATGCGTCGTCGGCAAAGATGCTGTTTATGTAGTCGAG
This sequence comes from uncultured Bacteroidota bacterium, assembly GCA_937885735.1. The sequence goes on from CALABN010000209.1 coordinate 1,642, forward strand.
GCGCTTGAGTGCGTAGGCTGTCTTGTAGTTTTCAAGAAACCGTATGATTGTGAGCCTCGACGACTCGTCCCATTGCGACTTGCCGACAATGCAGTCGAGCGATTCCTGCGACAATCCGAAAGAAAGTGAATGAATCTTATGGCTTGCCGAATCGAACTCAAAAACCACGTCCTCGACAAAAGTGCGGTTGTTGTTCGGAAAACTGAAAACCAATGGCAGGCTTCGACAAATAACGCCGTCGGGTGTCTGTGCAAACTGATAACTTGGTGTGCCGTAGATTTTTGCACTGCCATAGCCAATCAACTTTTCATACATTGCCCAACCCTCATCGTCGAAGCAACTGCGCGACAACTGCCTGTCGTGACTGGCTATGCCCTCCTCAACCTTACTCATTGCCGTGCGGTAATCGGCATCATCATTTAAATAAGAGAAAAACGACTCGGTATTTTGGGCAATATCAATCTGCGCCTTCTGCATTTCGCCATTCATTTTTTGTTCCGATGCGAGTGTCAATGTAAGGTAACTGCTCTTATATGGCACTTGCTCAAGGCTTTCCATAACGTCCTTGAGTTCAGAATCGATAGTCGACTCGCCAACAAAGGCATATTCTCCCTTCAGGTCGAGTTTGTCAGAATCGGCCAACAGAGGCAGTTCGGCAATGCCACGGCCGTCCTTGGCGCTGACAATGTTGGACCAATCACGGCCGTCCCAATAAGTAAAGTCGAAATTGACAGGATTGTGGATTTTGATGAACAGGCTGTTAAGGCTTTATTTGACGAAGACAAAGACTATATACTTGAGCGCGCATTACTTAGGTGAGCCACAATCAGGTCGAGCGTGTCGCCCCACACCACACGCCCTGCCACATGCAGCAGCTGGCGAGTAGCGCGGTGGCCAGCCGGCATCGGTATCGAATGCGAGGCATGGCTGATCAGGCGAAACTCTGCCGGCTGATAGAGCAAGGCCGTCTTGATGCCGCGCTCTTCCGCCGCATCCAGCATCTCACGGGCCATTTCCGGCGACTTGGGGAATCCCCCGTCGAATTGTTCGAAGAAATTGAATCCGTGCGCTTTGAAGCAGTCAAGCATCTTGCCATAGGCCGTCATGTCGCGCACCGGCGTCTCCAGGGAGCCGTAGACGAACTTGT
>CALABN010000210.1 GCA_937885735.1 uncultured Bacteroidota bacterium
ATCTGGTTTACAAGACAGCCCGTGGGAAATACAATGCCGTAATCAACGAGATTGTTAAACTTAACGAGGCTGGACGTCCGGTTTTGGTCGGTACTACATCAGTCGAAATATCGGAACTTTTGAGCCGTATGCTGAAGATGCGCGGAATCAAGCATAATGTGCTGAACGCCAAACAGCACCAACGCGAGGCCGAGATTGTGGCCGAGGCGGGCAAAAGCGGAACCGTTACCATTGCAACCAATATGGCAGGCCGTGGTACCGATATCAAACTTACGCCTGAAGTTCGTGAAGCAGGCGGTTTGGCCATTTTGGGAACCGAGCGTCACGAGTCGCGCCGTGTCGACCGTCAGTTGCGTGGTCGTGCAGGACGTCAGGGCGACCCAGGTTCGTCACAGTTCTTCGTTTCGCTCGAAGACAACCTTATGCGCCTGTTCGGCTCTGACCGCATAGCAAGCCTTATGGACAAGATGGGAATTCAGGAAGGTGAGGTCATCCAGCACTCAATGATTTCCAAGTCGATAGAACGTGCGCAGAAGAAGGTTGAGGAAAACAACTTCGGCATTCGCAAGCGCTTGCTCGAGTACGACGACGTGATGAACAACCAGCGTGAGGTCATCTACAAACGCCGTCGCCACGCATTGTTCGGCGAACGCCTGCAAGTGGATATCGTCAACAATATATATGACGTGTGCGAGCAGATTGCGACAGAATACAAAGAGGCAAACGACTATGAGGAACTGAAACTTGCCAATGTGCGTACACTTTCTATCGATACGCCATTTGACGAGGAGACATTTGGCAAGGAAACATCGGCAGAACTGTCCGAACGCCTGTATCAGGCCGCAATTGACGCCTACAAGCGCAAATCGGCAACAATTCAGCAACGTGTATGGCCAGTCATCAAGAATGTATATGAAACACAAGGCCAGACTTATACCAACATTGTAATACCAATCACCGACGGACGGCGTACATATAATATTGTCACCAATCTGAAAAAAGCATACGAATCGGAAGGTCGCGACTTGGTGACTTCAATAGAGAAGAGCATCAGCCTTCTTACAATTGATGACGCTTGGCGTGAACACTTGCGTGAAATGGACGACTTGAAACAGTCTGTCCAGAATGCGACATACGAACAGAAAGACCCGCTTTTGATCTATAAGTTCGAATCGTTCAACCTGTTCAAGACTATGATTGAGAAAATCAATTCTGAATTGGTTTCCATCATTATGAAGGGCAATTTGCCAGTTCAGGACCCAGAGCAAGTCCGTCAGATTGAGCAACGTCGTCAACTCGATATGAGCCGTTTCAACACCAGTCGTACTGAGCAAGGCCAGCAGGGTCAGCCAGGCCGTCCTGAAGAAAAGAAGGTTCAGCCGATAAGAGTTGAGAAAAAGGTTGGTCGCAATGATCCTTGCCCGTGCGGAAGTGGCAAGAAATTCAAGAACTGTCACGGCATCAACTTGCCCGAATAGTTATGAAGACAAAACGGTATAATCCCATCAGGTTGAAATTGAGCCAGATGTTTGTTGGCGAGCACGATGATGCAAAACGTGTCGTTGTGCCTTGCGCACTGCAGAGGGCCAAGTCGGTGGGATTGCTGTTTGCCGTTGCTTCCGATGCCGATTTGGCCGATGCCAGTCTTGTCTTTAACCAGATGAGAAACGTCAATGCCAATGTCCAGGCTTTGGGATATGTCGTAAATCGCAAGGAGTTGCCTAAATATCAGCAACAGAGTTATTTCCAACTTATTACCGACAATGACTTCGACTTTCTGCTTCGTCCGAAAGGCGTGATGGCAACCAACTTTGCGAAAAGCCAGTTTGATGTGCTTGTCGACCTGAATTCGGCAGGATATTATCCGTTGAGGCAGATGCTTTACAATTCAGGCGCAAGGTTCAGGGTTGGCCGTTATTCCGACAATCAGCCATTCGACCTTATGATCAGCATTGGCGACGATAGGGACGCGAAATACTATTTTGAACAGATTTTATTTTATCTACAGAAATTTAACTAACAAAACAATGATGCAACAATTGAGGGGAGTAGGCGTGGCATTGGTTACGCCATTCAGTTCAGACGGCAAAATTGACTATTCTGCACTCGAGAGACTTATAGAGATGCAGATAAATAATGGTACAGATTATATAGTGGCACTAGGCACGACAGGCGAGCCAGCAACATTGTCGAAAGACGAGAAGGCTGAAGTTCTTGCGTTTATCATTGACAAAGTGGCCAAGCGAGTGCCTATCGTTGTAGGCTGTGGCGGTAACAATACGGCCGATTTGATAGCACAGGCTAAGGAATATGAAAATAACGACGGCATCACGGCATTGCTTTCGGTTGTGCCATTCTACAGCAAGCCAAACCAGAACGGCGTCTATGCACACTTCAAGGCCTTGGCCGACAGCGTGAACAAGCCTATCCTGCTTTATAATGTTCCAGGACGCACGGGCATCAACATTTCTGTAGATGTTGTTGTGCGCTTGGCTAACGAGTGCAAGAACATAATCGGCATAAAGGAGGCATCAGGAAACGTGGCTCAGGGTATGCAGTTGGCAAGCCGTTGTCCAAAGGATTTCCTGTTGATTTCGGGTGACGATGCAATGACATTGCCTTTGATAGCGTGCGGTTTCTGTGGTGTAATATCAGTGTTGCAGGATGCCTATCCGGCACAGTTCAGCAAGATTGTCCATTTGGCTCTTGACGGCAAGTTTGTTGAGGCTCGCGAGCAGCATTACAAGTTCCTTCCAATTATTGATTCATTGTTTGCAGAGGGCAGTCCGTCGGGTGTGAAAGCTTATTTG
>CALABN010000211.1 GCA_937885735.1 uncultured Bacteroidota bacterium
CGCCACATGAATCATCGTCAGTGCGGTGCTGGCAGTTGATATACTGTGCGTAGGCTATCGCCAATGGCAATGTGCCGTATCCTTCGCGCCCTAAAAACATTTGGGCGTGGCTGATGCGGTTTTCCTTTACGGTATTTATCAAATGCCTTTTGATATCGTCTTGTCCTATGATGTCTGCAAATCTCATATTTTGCGGTATATCCAATAGTTACGTCGTACAACTGCAAGGTCGGTTCAAACTGAATGCCGAATCAATTTGTAAAATTCGCCTTGACTTGATTAGTAACAAAGAAACAATTTATATATCGTTTTGCCTAAAAAAACTAATCAAAATTGATGCGAGTGTGTGCGAATGACCATACATTGTACAGTGTATATCATTATTCGCAAACAAGCCAACACTTTGTATATAAAACAGATAAGTGTATTTTATAAAGACGAAACAATTACTTTGAAAAGGGTGCGTCTAAAAAAATGATTTTAAGGAATAATCAATGCAACAACCATTACTTTTGCGCCGTCGAAAAAAGTGAGTTTAATGAATGCAAAAGCGTTTATAAGGTTTGTCAAGGATTGGTCGTTGCCCATAGTAATGGCATTAGGCGTGATTGCCTATTTCCTGTTTGAGGCGGTTGGTTTTTCCGCCAATGTGCATAGGTTTGCCAACAAGGCCGTGAGCATAGTGCAACCTGCACTGCTGTTTTGTATGCTTTTCATTTCGTTTTGCAAGATTGAACCCACCAAAATAAGGCCCTGCCGTTGGCATTTGTGGTTAGCCCTCATTCAGGCCATGTCATTTATTGTAATGGCTCTCTTGATGCGTTTTGTGAAAAATGCAGAAGCGTCAGTCATTGTGGAGTGCGCAATGGTCTGCATGATTTGCCCCACCGCCACCGCCGCTGTAGTGGTTACCGACAAGTTGGGAGGTAACACTCTCACCCTGGTGGCATACACCATCACCAGCAATGTTGTCACGGCGTTGGTTGTGCCTACGTTCATTCCGTTCATCAATCCCAACATTGGAATGGATTTCATCCATTCGTTTCTCATCATCATCAAGCAGGTTTTCCCGCTTTTGGTTTTTCCGTTTTTGTTGGCGTGGACTACACGCATCTTCTTTCCGCGCATACTGAAGGCCATTGTGTCAATCAAGGATTTGGCCTTTTACCTGTGGATGGTGGCTTTGGCGCTGGCGTTGGCAGTCACCACGCGCGCACTCGTACATAGCCACATTTCGGCCATCTGCTTTTTTGGAATGATGATTGTGACTCTTATATGCTGTGTGCTTCAGTTTTTGCTTGGCAAGCGCATTGGTGGCCGATACAACGACCGCATAAGTGGTGGCCAGGCCATGGGGCAGAAAAACACGGTGTTCATCATCTGGGTAGCCTACACTTTCATGAATCCTATTACAGCCGTGGCTGGCGGATTTTACAGCATCTGGCACAACACCATCAACTCGTACCAGCTGTACAAGAAACGCCGAAACAATTAACAGGCATCCGCACGTTTTTGCATTGCCTATTGTCGGTTTTTCGCTTGAGGCGGGTTCTATTGACGACTGACGCCCATAAAGATGCCCATAAAAAACAAAAAGCGCCGAAAAATTCATATTGCCCATTTTGTTATATTTGTATTTAAAACGGTGAATTAATATAAATCGCCGTAAGTTTATAATCCTAAATAAAAAAGCATGGATAAACAATTGTCAGGCCGTACCAACATTACGGCAATGAGCACACTCACCTTCCTGTTCTTCTCATTTGGTTTTGTAACCACCATGAACAACATTCTGATTCCCTATATGCAGACATTGTTCAGCCTTTCCGATACGCAGTCGATGCTGATTAACATGGTTTGGTACGGCGCTTATGGCATTGGTTCCATACCATCGTCGATAGTGACGGAAAAATTTGGCTACAAGCGAGGAATGCTGTTGGGACTTTGCATTTGCGCCTGCGGTGGATTCCTTTATTATCCAGCCGCACTTATGGTCAGTTATCCGTTCTTCCTGACAGCCACATTTGTGCTGGCTCTCGGCATCACGCTTTTGCAGGTGGCCGCCAACCCGTTTGTTGTTGAAGTGGGTCCTCACCGCACTACGGCAATGCGAATGAACATTGTTGGCACGGCAAGTTCAACGGCCCGAATGATAGCCCCGCTGATTGGCAGTCTGCTCTTTTTAGGCACAATCAAGCAGATTGTTCCCGACGGCACTGTTGAAATCAGCGAAGCGCAACGTTCCAGCCTGGCAAATATGCTTCAGATGCCTTACATTTCCATAGGAATAGCGTTTTTGATAGTGGCGCTGGTCATTGCCCTTATCAAGTTGCCTGCCATCCAGCACAATACGCAAGCCGAAGGCACCATTGCCGAAGCATGGCGCCATCGTCATCTGCGTTACGGCGTTTTGGCGATATTCGTTTATGAGGGAATTGAAATTGCCATCCCGAGTTTTATGGTGCGTTACGCAACTGACAGTTCCATTTTAGGCGTCGAGACCACCACAGCCGCAAAGTTCATCACACTGTATTTTATGGCGATGCTTGTCGGCCGTTTCACGGGAATATTTGTAATGAAGCGGGCAACCGACCGCAAGGCATTGTCGTGGTACGCCACGGCTGGAATAGTCCTTGTTGCCTTCGGTCTTTTGGCAAAAGGTCCAATTGCCATTGGTGCGCTCATATTGTCGGGCTTGTGCCAGTCAGTCATGTGGGGCAATATTTTCGGCCTTGCCACCAAGGACCTCGACTACCTCACCAACAAGGCCACAAGCCTTATGCTGACTGCCATAGCTGGTGGAGGCATAATCACGGTTGCAATGGGTGCCATTGCCGACTATTTCGGCGTCAAATGGGCACTTGCCATAATGATTCCTCTATACATCTATATGATTTGGTTTGCCCTGTCAGCCGAGCGTTTGAGAGGTGCCGACCAAGAAGACTAGTAAAGTTGAATCGTGTAGAGATTTAGAATTTCCCGCTGTAGGGACGTCGCGTGCGGCGTCCGTGTGTAAATGTTTAGATGTTTTG
>CALABN010000212.1 GCA_937885735.1 uncultured Bacteroidota bacterium
TGGTATTATAACTTTTCGGATAAAGAAGATAGCTCGTATGGTCTATATACTTATGAAAACGAGGTTGACGATTATGAGCAGAGGCACTTCCAGGCTTTCGTCTCACATTCTTTCGGTAGCGGGTGGTTTTTGAACGGAGCCCTTTATTATACCTACGGCAAGGGCTATTATGAACAGTATAAGGAAGATGATGACTTGTCGGACTACGGATTGGACAATGTTGTCGTCGGTGACCAGTCGGTCGGCAGTTCCGACATTATCCGCCGTAAATGTCTCGACAACGACCTTTATGGTGCCAATCTCACGGCCCAGTACAAGACCGACAGGCTGACGGCAGTTGTCGGCGGTGGTGGCAACTATTATGATGGCAGGCACTTCGGCACGGTTATTTGGGGACAGTTTTTGGGCGATGCATCGAACAATCACCAATATTACTACAATACGGGCAGGAAAATCGACTTAAATGCTTATGTCAAGGCTACTTACAATGTTGTTGACGCATTGTCGGCATTTGCCGACATACAGTATCGCCACATCGGGCATCGGCTGAAAGGCATTGACGATGATGCCCGTGACGTCACGCAGACTCATACGTTCAACTTCGTGAATCCCAAGATTGGCGTGAATTGGAAGCCAAAGTCCGCAACCGAGTTCTATCTTATGTACTCGTGCGGGCATCGCGAGCCTACCCGAACCGATTTCACCGACACCGACCCAAACCAGCCGACACCGAAGTCGGAGAGTCTTCACGACTTTGAGGTTGGCGCAATTTTCAACAGCCAGCACATAAGGCTGTCGGCAAATGCATATCTGATGTACTATCGCGACCAGTTGGTGCAGACGGGCCAGATAAACAATGTCGGCTCGTCGCTAATGGTGAACGTGCCCAAAAGTTACCGTGCGGGATTGGAATTGGCTGAGGCCTGCAAGTTGGGCAAGATGTGGCGCATTGACGCCAACCTGACATTGAGTCGCAACCAGATTCTCGATTTTGTCGAATATGTCGATGATTGGGACAACGGCGGGCAGATAGTCAACCATTTGGGAACCACGCAGATAGCCTTTTCGCCAAGCATTGTCGGCAACGGCGCGCTGACGTTCAGTCCCATACACAATGCTGATATAAGTTTGACTGCGCAATATGTTGGCAATCAGTATATTGATAATTCAGAATCGCGCCAGCGGATGCTTGATGGCTATATGGTGAATAATCTGAAATTTGGCTATGAACTGAATCCGAAATGGTTGGGCCGAATCAATGTCAACTTTCAGGTGAACAATCTGTTCAATGTTGAATATGAGAGCAATGCGTGGGTTTATTCGTACATATATGAAGGCCAGCGATGGGCGCAGGACGGATATTTTCCGCAGGCGGGAACCAACTTTATGTTGGGCTTGCAGATTTCCGTCAAGTGATGAGCCGTTTGTCAGCGACAGGAGTTATGACGGTTGCCTTTTGAATTGTGGAATTGGGTGTCAGTCAGTTATATATGTCAAAATTGCGTTCTGATGCCAGTTCTAAAAAACTTGCAGGAAAACAATTATCTTTGCCCAATCAAAAACTATAAAGATGAATATCGATTTTTCAAAAAATAATGGTCTTGTTCAGACAGTTGTTCAGGACAAGCGTACCAATAAGATTTTGCGTGTAGGATATGCCAACCAGGAGTGTGTCGCCAAAATGGAGTCCGAGAAATTGGTGTATCTGCTCAACGGAGCCAATGCCGAATTGCTGACAAGTGGCGAGTACAACAAGCCTGTTGCCGTTGACGCAATGGTTGCCAGCGAGGACGGCACGGCAATAGTAATCAAGGCTTTGCCCGAAGGTTCGACCACAGGCGCCGATTCATTCCTTGGTGAGAAAAATATCGAGGACCTTGCGTTTCTCACTTACTTGCAGGATTTCATAGAGCGTCGCAAGCGCGAGATGCCCGAAGGCTCATACACTACGAAATTGTTCACCAAAGGCATAAACAAGATTTCGCAAAAGGTTGGCGAGGAGGCCGTAGAGACAATTATCGAGGCCACCAACGGCACCAAGGAGCAGTTGCTCTACGAGAGTGCCGACCTAATCTATCACCTGATAGTGTTGCTCACCGAGAAAGGCCTTCGCATTGAGGACCTTGCCCGCGAACTCAAGGCCCGCCACAAGGAGTAATTCGGTGTCAATTTAATATGAGAATCCTTGCCAATAGGCGAGGATTCTTTTTATGGATAAATCTCAATGGCCATATTTTCATAATAATTGGCTTATAAAAGCGTTTGTCAATATATTTGGCAAATTAAAAATCGAAATATGAAATCGAAATTTTCATTGCTGATATGCCTATCCATTATAGGATTGTCAGTGCAGGCGCAAACCGTTCAGGAAG
>CALABN010000213.1 GCA_937885735.1 uncultured Bacteroidota bacterium
CACCCATAAAGATACCGATAAAAAACAAAAAGCGCCGAAAAGTTCATATTGCCCAATTCGTTATTTTTATTTTTCAAACGGTGAATTTATAGAACTCACCTCAAATATTGCTGTTATGGATATCGAAAGGATAAAGCAGAGACACTGTCGGCTCTTCAAGATGCAAAAGAATGAAAAAGAGCAGACTTTGTTGACGCTAACAACAACGATGTCTTTTTAAGGTGTAGAATATTTTAATTGTATTGTAATCAGTATTTTAATATCAATTAAATCTTAAATATTAAACATTCAACCTTAAACTTTAAACCTTCAACTTTCAACTTTAAAAAATAAACAATGGCACGCGATAAGTTCAACTCAAAATTTGGAGCCATAATGGCATTGGCAGGTTCAGCCGTAGGATTGGGCAACATTTGGAAATTTCCTTATGAGGCTGGTAGCAATGGAGGAGGAGCCTTCCTGTTGGTATATTTGTTTTTCGTGTTTGTCATAGGAGTTCCAGTAATGTTGTGCGAGTTTGTGATTGGACGTCGTGGCCAGCGCAACCCTTTTGGTTCGTTCAAGAAGTTGGCGCCAGATACCCATTGGTTCCTTTTCGGGTGTCTTTCAATCTTTGCCGCCGCGCTCATTCTTTCATACTATGGAACAGTGTCGGGTTGGACGCTTGAATACGTTTGGCTTGCCGTAACCGACTCGTTTTCCGGACAGTCGGTGAACGACATAAACAATCTTTTCGACCAGTTTGTGTCGCACCCGTTCAAGCCGTTGATTTGGCAAATGGGATTTATGGTGTTGTGCGCCGCTATAATAATGTTGGGAGTGAAGAAAGGCATAGAGCGATACACAAAACTTATGATGCCGGCCTTGTTTGTGATAGTCATTGCTATGGGAGTCAGGGCCTGCACGCTTGAAGGTGCTGGCGAAGGCTTGAAGTTCCTCTTCTATCCCGATTTCAGCAAACTCACCGTTCACAGCATATTGAGCGCATTGGGGCAGTCGTTCTTCTCGTTGTCCATTGGTATGGGTGCGCTGATGACTTATGCGTCGTACATATCCAAGTCCGAGAGCCTGACACAGATTTCCTTGCGTGTGGTGGTGGCCGACACCCTTGTGGCCGTTTTGGCGGGAGTGGCCATATTGCCAGCCGTCTTTGCGTTCGGGGTAGACCCTACATCGGGGCCAAACCTTGTGTACATAACGCTTCCGCAGGTATTCCAATCGATGCCTTTGGGCTATGTTTGGGCGTTGTTGTTCTTCATTTTGCTCTCGTTCGCTGCGCTCACTTCGGCAATGTCGTTGCTTGAGGTTTGTGTGGCATATATGACCGAGGAACTGAAACTCAAGCGCCTGCCCGCAACAATTATCTGCACAACAGTGATAACCCTTTTGGGAATGCTCTGCACGCTCTCGTTCGGACCGTTGCGCAATCTGACATTCCATAACCACACATTCTTCGAGATTTTCGATATGTTGAGTTCAAACATTGTGCTTCCGTTGGGCGGAATATTGGTATGCATATTCATTGGCTGGAAGATGAAAATCGGTGACCTTTATTCCGAATTGTCGAGTCGTGGCACATATAAACTCAAGATGTTCAAGATATTCTATGCCATTGTGCGGTATGTCGCCCCTTTGGCTATTTTGGTAATCCTGTTCAGTTCATTAGGACTATTCTGATAAAATGAAATGCAATAAATTGATATTGAGTCTTTTACTCTTTATATCGATGCCCGTATTTGCGCAATTCGACATAAACCATTATTTGAGTGAAGGCTACAACGACCTTAACAAGTCGAACTATACAAGCGCCATAAACAGGTTCAACACCATAATCCAGGTAAAGCCCGAAATGCTTGAGCCGTACTATTTCCGCGGATTCTGCAAGTTCCGCCTCGACGACTATCAGGGCGCCTATGCCGATTTTCAGCGGGTTATCGAACTCAACCCGTATTTTGTTGACGGATACAGGCTTCGTGGTGTAATCAAGGCGATGCAACAAGACTATCAGGACGCAATGGAGGATTTTGGCAAGGCGCTCGAACTC
>CALABN010000214.1 GCA_937885735.1 uncultured Bacteroidota bacterium
CAAAGCATGTTGAATTATTGCCACATTATTTTGAATTCCCTGGTGCGTGCGCTGGTTGTGGCGAAACACCTTATGTTCGTTTAATGTCGCATTTGTTTGGTGATAAAATGGTTGTCGCAAATGCAACAGGATGTTCATCTATATACGGTGGAAATTTACCAACAACACCATGGTGCACAGATGCAAACGGACGTGGTCCGGCATGGTCTAATTCTCTTTTTGAAGATAATGCGGAATACGGACTTGGAATGCGACTCGACAGCACCATTTACTACCCTCGTGCTATGGCACTTGGCTCTATATGCGACCGCTGGTCAGTATATAAATTCGGCACCGAAGTAGCCCGCCAATGCCGACGACTCGGAATCCACATAAATTTCGCACCCGTGCTCGACATCAACGTTGAACCGAAAAACCCGATAATCAACAGTCGCTCGTTTGGCGAAGACAGAAACAAGGTTTCACTCTATGCATCGGCCTATGCCACAGGCTTACAGGAAGGAAACGTGCTTGCCGTAGGGAAACACTTTCCTGGCCACGGCGACACCCACACCGACTCGCATCTTGCGCTTCCGCTGGTCCCACACGACACCAGCAGACTGAACAACATTGAATTGTTCCCATTCAGGAACAATACCGACTTGGTTGGCGGAATGCTTGTGGCTCATTTGGCAGTTCCTGCACTCGAACCCGACACCACTTTGCCTTCCACCCTATCGAAACGCGTTGTTGATTCATTGTTAATCAATAAATTAAATTACAAGGGGCTGATTTTTACTGATGCACTGAATATGCGTGGTGTTGCCAATGCCTACGAACCTGGAACACTGGAAGTCAAGGCGTTTATGGCAGGAAACGACATTCTGCTATTCCCTCAAAAAGCGGAAGTGGCCATTGACAGCATTGAACAAGCCATTGCCGACAGCCTTATCACTATTGATGAACTAAACCGCCGTTGCAAAAAGGTGTTGCTGACAAAAGCCTGGCTGGGGCTAAACAACTATCAACCAATTGATACCACAAACCTTTACACTGACTTGAATTCTGCTGAAGCGATTGCCATTGACGAAGGCCTGACGTGCGAATCGCTCACATTAATCAAAAACGACGGCATCTTCCCTATTAAAAAACTGACCGACAACAAGATATTGTCAATTTCCCTGAACGGGACAAACAGCAATGCCTTCCAACATACATTGCAACAATATGCCGAAATTGACACAATATGTCTGACAACATATCCTAACGATTCCATTATATATCAGTTAGTTGAAACCGCAAAAGACTACAACACGATAATTATTGCCACACTTGGCACCAACGAATTGCAAAACAAGAATTTCGGATTAAACGACGAATCGATAAGACTGATTGACACGCTGGCATTGAAAAACGACGTTATACTTGTACATTTAGGCAATCCGTACGCACTCGACAAACTTCAGAAAATTAAAAAGATAAATGCCATTTTGGTTGCATATCGCGCCAGCAACGAAACACAAAGGCTGTCAGCACAAGCCGTATTTGGCGGAACACAGACTAACGGACACTTGACGGTCACCGTAAACGACAAGATAACAGAAGGTTGCGGTGTGAATGACAGCAAGCAAATCCGACTGTCATATCTAAACGCTTACGGTCAAAACATTCGCGAAGATTGCTACAAAAAGATAGATTCAATTATAAATCAATGTATTAAGGACAAGATAATGCCTGGTTGCCAATTGTTGTTCGGTGTAAACGGCAATGTGGTTTACAACAAGGCATTCGGATACCACACATACGACAGCATCTACCCTGTCAAACTAACTGACATTTACGATATTGCATCGGTTACAAAAGTAGTGGCAACAACAAATGCGCTGATGCAACTTTACGACCAGCACAAGTTCAAGACCACCGACAAACTGTCGGAATATGTGCCAATGCTGAAAAAATCGAACAAGAACAACCTGAAAATCAATCAGATTATGACTCATCAGGCGGGGCTGAAAAGTTGGATTCCATTTTACAAAAACACCATTGACGCCAACGGGAACCCACTGCCTGGCATCTATTCAAAAAAACAATCTGACGAATTCAACATCAAACTAACTGACAGCCTGTATCTTACAAGCAGTTACACCGACACAATCTTCAATGCGATAACAAAATCGGAACTGGGTGCCCAAAAGTATGTTTACAGCGACCTCGGTTTCTACCTTTTCCCGCTGATGATTAAGAAGTTGTCAGGGCAAACAATCGACCAATACTGCGATGAACACATTTTCAAGCCATTGGGAATGAATTCCACAGGATATCAGCCACTTGAAAAATTCGATACGGCGCGCATCATTCCTTCGGAATACGACAACGATTGGCGACACGACACAATACTCGGCTTTGTCAACGACCAGGGGTGCGCAATGCTGGGTGGCATTTCAGGTCACGCCGGCCTGTTCTCGAACAGCACCGACCTTGCCAAACTTTGCCAAATGTGGCTCAACGGTGGCAACTACGGCGGAACTGAATTCTTCAGCAAGCAAACCATCGAGACTTTCACCACCGCACCATTTGCATCAAACGGCAACCGCCGTGCTTTGGGATTCGACAGACCTTTGAAAAAATACAACATCAACGGTCCGACGTGCAAATATGCCTCGCAGAAGAGTTTCGGGCACACTGGATTTACTGGCGCGTTCATCTGGATTGACCCTGAATATGACTGTTTTATGGTTTTCCTGACCAACCGCACATTCCCTTCTTCGAAAGAAAACAAGTTGGCAAACCTCAACATTCGCACCCAAATACAAGAAATTTTCTACGAGTCGTTTATTGACAATAATCAATAACAAATTTGATTATTATCGAAATTTTACATAAACATCTTTTAAATCAACATTTTGTCACATACCTAACCATTTGAACGCGAATAGTCATAAAATAGGTTCTTCCATAAAAAATGATTAATTTCGCGGAAAAATTGGATTATGGCACGCTATTTGCACACAATAGCGCGCCTAAACTCAATAGCGAAGGCTATCAATAAAAAACTATCGACAAAATGACAAATAAGGACAAAATTGGCGGACTGATAAAGAAACGCGCAGAAGCCAAAGTTGGCGGTGGCGTTGCCCGCATCGACAAACAGCACGAGAAAGGCAAACTCACAGCCCGCGAACGTATCAACATATTGCTCGACGAAGGCAGTTTTGAAGAGTTTGATATGTTTGTCACCCACCGTTGCACAAACTTTGGAATGGAAAAGCAAAAGTTTGCAGGCGACGGCGTTGTAACAGGACACGGCACTATCGACGGACGAGTTGTCTACGTTTATGCACAAGACTTTACCGTTTTTGGCGGTTCGTTGTCGGAAACAATGTCGAACAAGATTTGCAAGGTAATGGATATGGCTATGAAAGTCGGCGCACCTGTCATCGGCATCAACGATTCGGGTGGCGCGCGCATTCAGGAAGGCGTATGCGCCTTGGCTGGCTTTGCAAACATTTTCCAACGCAACGTTCTTGCCTCGGGTGTAATTCCTCAAATATCAGCCATTTTTGGACCTTGCGCTGGTGGCGCAGTCTACTCGCCTGCCCTCACCGACTTTGTGTTTATGAGCAAGGAATCGAGTTATATGTTCCTGACTGGTCCAAAAGTTGTAAAGACCGTTACTGGCGAGATTGTCAACGAAGCACAACTTGGTGGCGCTCAAGTACATAGTTCAAAATCAGGCGTGGCACATTTTGTTGCAGAAGATGAAGAGGAAGGCTTGCTGAAAATCCGCAGGTTGCTTTCGTTCCTGCCTCAAAACAACTTGGAAGAGGCACCGCAATTTGAATGCAACGACCCTATAAACCGATTGGAAGACTCTCTGAACGAGATTATTCCTGACAATCCGAACACACCATACGATATGAAGGAAGTGATTCTTTCAATAGTTGACAATTCGGATTTTCTTGAAGTTCA
>CALABN010000215.1 GCA_937885735.1 uncultured Bacteroidota bacterium
ATTGAGTCGCTTTCGGCCCCATCGCCACCCACCCGCTACGGATGGATTCTGCCACCGACTCTATGGCATCTTCTCCTATCGAAGGGCGCGAAAACGGCAGAAAATCTTTTCTTATTTGCATAACTCTTCTCCTATTTTCATCAGTTTGTCGAAATATGCCTGATTGTCATATCTTTTCACGGCATATTCACGACATTTGTTTATCATATCCTCACTTTTCTTTTCCAACTTGTCCACTACAGCGGCCATCTCATCGAGATTGGTTGGAGTGACAAATGTGGCAATCTCCGGAGGTGCCATCTTCTCGTTGCCATACACCTTCCAACATAGCAGAGGTGTTCCGCAGGCAAGGGCCTCAATACAGGTGTTGGGCATAGTGTCGGCCACAGATGGGAAAATGAACAAATCGCCCAAAGACAAATATTCAGCCACGGTATCGATATCATTGATAAAGCCTTTTGCAATATAGTTCTTTGGCAATCCGCCAGGATAATCGGCCATATAAGCCACCTGCACAAAAACGAACCTGTTGTCGTTCTCAAACCTTCTTGCCAGTTCTATGTAGTAAGGAACCCCCTTGCGCTCGTGATGGACACCGTCATACACAGCCACACACATACAAACAATCTTGTCGTCGGGGATGCCCAGTTCTTTGCGAAGCTTTTGCGTGTTCCTCGGATGGAACCTGCGTATGTCGATACATTCATCAGCTTCAATCAGGACTCTGTCTTTGACAAGTGGTGAACGCCTTGCGCCATTCAAAGCCATCTCGGGTCCGACGAATACCATATTGGCACCTTCATAATTGTGTTTTTTGCGTAGAAAAACTTTATGCGGACCAGATTTCATAATGCAGGCAGGGTATTTGTCAAGATGAGGGCAATTCCGACACTCCTGCCCAAGTTCCTTGCAACCGTAGTTGAAATGGCATTTGCCTGAATAGGCATACTCGTCAAGCATTATATATGTAACATTGATGCCACGCTTCTTTATGTAATTGAACAGCATTGTCTCATTGATGAAAAACGTATGCAACATCAAAATATATACTGTATCAACATTGTTTCTGTCAAATTCTTTCAGCAGTCGTTTGGTAGCAAGATGCGAGTAGCCACCATCCTTTCCTGTTAGCCTGAAGAGCAACTTGTGGATTGCCTTGTCAACTTTATTGCTGAACACAAAACACGGTGTGCTTGCATTTCCTATGGAAAAATACAATTTCGACGAATATTCCCTGCTGTTCAGAAAGTCATTCAAACCCGTCGCAATCTTTGCTATTGACCACGTGAGTTTGCATTCATTTACTATAACGGCAATATTTTTCATAATTCAATTGTTTTTGCGAAGACCAAATTCATACCATTTGCCGTCATCTGTCCCCTCTTTGTATAACAAGTGCATACTCTTGTTTTCTATATCATAGACGGTTGTATATATGGTGACCGACTGTTTGAGATTCTCTGGTCTTAAGGATTTATCAAAATACCTGCTTTTTTCAAGATTGACGGTTTCAAGGAAATCCGAATCCTGTTTTGCGTTGCCACGATAAAGTTCCGTCGAAGTAAAATGTCTGCCCGAAGGCGATTCACACCACAGGTAATCGGTGGCAAAGAAATACTTGTCTGATATGTCGCGTCTGTATTTTTCAGACATAGACACCGTTTTGAGTATTCGTTTCACTCCATCAATCGAATCATCCTCCTTGCCATACAAGTCAACCATCTGGTCATACCGTTCATATCCCGATGCTCCATCCTGAATAATGCCTTTTGATAAAAGATAGAGGCTGAAGTTTGCCGTCAGGGTACAAGGCGACGGGTTGTTGATGTCTTCCGTAACCTTGATTTTCATATCGTTGTCGATACATTCGATGACGGCTGATTTTTGAGAATCTGCCACCAGCCATTTCAGCGACCCGGCATTACCGCTCGAAGTGAATCTGTCGGGGTCGAACCAGTTGACAGCCCTGACAAGTTCTATGGCCTCATCCACATTGGCTGCATTATCAAGCACAAGTCTTGTCAGCAGCACCGTATTATAGGTTTTAGCCGCAGGTGGATTTGTATATGCCGCACTTTTGCCCCATTCGCGTCCGCCCCAACTCGACCGGTCTTCCGAAGCTTCGCAATTCGGCACCATAAACATCATAACCGAAACCCCTTTTTCGTTGATTCCGTCACCCACCAATTGCGGCAAAAAACAATATGTGTCGTCCTTTTTCTGTGTGGCTATCATATCCGAAAGAGTGGGAATAAAGTATTCTGTCGCAATTCCTATGGACGAATAGCGGGCACATTTGCGACTGAGACGCATCACAATCACGGTATCAAAGCCAGCATACACATCGCCGTTCCGTCCGTTGTAGTTACCTTTTCTAATTCCCGAACACATTGGACCCCTCGGACGGTACCGTTCATTTATCACTTCGGCAGACGTTTCAAAGTCGAAGTCGTCATACTCCACATAGAACAAACCGGGACGTATATGTTTGAATAATTCGTTCATCTTCCATTTCTTCTTTGCGGCCAGGTTCCTGTTGTAGGTCTTGCGAGATTTGTGAATGTACCCCGACATTGACTTCAACACTCTTCTGTCCCACCAATCAGCGGTTGGCTGGGATGAAGTCGTTGACGGCGATTTTGAGTTTTTTCTTCATCTTCAATATGTAAGCAATGCCAAGTTAAATTTGGCGGTACCACAGCACTGCGGGTGTAAAGCTATACATTAACGTGAGTTTAATAAACTTTAAATAATTGATTATTTGACAATTAGCAATAAAAGTTGTATTTTTATAGTGACAACAAAAAAACACAAACTTTTATTGCATGTTTACCAAAGACAAAGTTACAGAAGTTTATTGTTTGGCAGACGATTTCTGCAAATATTTTGATTCAATAATTGAAAAACATGCCATTTGCACAACAAAATGCAATAAGCGCAAGTATCACAGGGACAACCGTTTGTCAAAAGCCGAGGTTATGCTTATTGTAATCATGTTTCATGCATCTGGATTCAGATGCCTTAAGCACTTCTATTTGGAGTATGTGTCCATCCATTGCAGAGACTTATTCCTAAACTGGTCTCATACAATAGGTTTGTAGAGCTTCAGAAAGAAGTGGCAGTTCCGCTGACAATTTTCATTAAAAAAGTTTTGCTAGGGAAATGCACCGGCATTAGTTTTGTCGACAGCACAACACTTAGAGTGTGCAAGAACCAAAGGATACAAATGCACAAGGTCTTCAAAGGCATAGCCCAAAGGGGACAATGCTCCATAGGGTGGTTCTTCGGATTCAAACTTCATCTGATATGCAATGAAAAAGGGGAAATCTTAAATTTCATGTTTACACTAGGTAATGTCGACGACAGGCAACCACTTAATTACAAGGGATTTGTAGATTTTCTCTATGGGAAACTTGTTGCAGACAAGGGATATATAAGCAAAAACCTTTTTCAACGTCTTTTTGTTGATGGGATACAATTGATAACGAAACTGAAGAATAACATAAAAGGTGCCCTAATGAGTGTTTCCGACAAAGTTCTTCTTCGTCACAGAGCGATTATTGAGACAGTGAACGATGAACTAAAGAATATTGCACAAGTAGAGCATTCAAGACATCGATCTTTCGACAATTTTGTAGTTAATCTATTAGGCGGAATTGCCGCCTATTGTCTCTTCCCTAAAAAACCATGTATTAATATTGTAAAAACAACTGATTATCAACTCTCTTTGTTTTGAAAATTTTCGTCGAACTCACGTTATTTATGAACGGCAGAATGCAGATGCCACAGCCAAGAAAATATGGTTTCAGCAAATTATGAAATATCCTTGCGGAAAAACAGAAGGCAACTTAGTAAAATATCAATACAATATATTGACTATCAATTAATTTTAAAATATACCAAACATCTATATTTTTTCACCTGCAAGTGAATAACCAATTCAAATATCGCATACTTTCGCTTCAAGTTTTTAAACAATTATTCAAAAGGTATCTGATACCATATATATGAATACAAACCCTTTAGAGACCAAAGATTCCTCCGAAAGGAACAGTCTCACCGACAAATCTTCATCGATGAATGAAGATGGGAAAATAGAACCCGACGTCCCTCCGCTACCTTGCGACAGCCTACCGCCAATAAGCCAGCACAGTCTTGACTTCCTGCACCGATTTTTCCCGCGCACATCAGCAACGCAGTGGAATGACTGGAAATGGCAAATTCAAAACGCCTTCACATCAGTCGAATCTTTATCAAGAGTTTTGGCCTTGACTGATTCAGAAAAAAACGCAATAAGCAAACTGAAAGCCGAACACTGCCTGCCACTGCGCATAACGCCATACTATCTTTCACAGTTCTACGACAAAGAGTCTGACAATCCATTGCGCCACACAATGATTCCTGTCCAAGAAGAATTGACAGTCACAGAATCAGAAAGTTCCGACCCGCTCAACGAAGAAGGCACAAGTCCTGTGACCGGCCTCGTACACCGCTATCCCGACAGAGTACTGTTTACCGTCACACAATTCTGCTCATCATATTGCCGATACTGCACGCGGGCCCATTTTGTGGGAAAACTTGGCGCTCTTACAAAAAAACAGTGGGATACGGCCATAGAATACATAAGGAAACACGAAGAAGTGCGTGACGTGCTCATCAGCGGTGGCGACCCGCTCACCCTGCCTGACGACAAAATCGAATATCTGCTATCGAAACTGAGAGCGATAAAACACATCGAGATTCTCAGAATAGGGACAAAAGTTCCTGTCGTACTGCCAATGAGGATAACTCCACAACTGACAGCCATTCTGCGCAAATATCACCCGTTGCTTATGAGCATTCATTTCACCCACACCGACGAAATCACGCCAGAGACGAGCCGTGCCTGCGAAGGTCTTGCCGATGCCGGCATCCCGTTAGGAAGCCAGACAGTTCTTCTAAAGAATATAAACAACGACCCCACGGTAATGAAAAGGCTGATGCAGAAACTTCTGACCATACGCGTAAGGCCGTACTACATATATCAGTGCGACCCTGTTCCTGGTTCAAGCCACTTCCGCACAAAAGTGGAGGAAGGCATCAACATAATTGAGAACCTGCGCGGATTCACAAGTGGGTATGCAGTGCCACAATTTGTGATTGACGCGCCTGGCGGTGGCGGAAAAATACCAATCCTGCCAGACTACGTCGTATCGGCAAGTGACGACAAATGGGTTCTGCGCAACTACAAGAAACTAAAATACGAATATCCTAACAGAGACTGACATTATGAAGATTGGCATAGCATACGACCTCCGCACCTGGTACCTTGAACAAGGTTTCGGGATGGAAGAAACCGCTGAATTCGACAAGGAAAGCACAATTGAAGGCATTGAAAAAGTAATTGCAAGCCTAGGCTTTGAAACCGAAAGAATAGGCAACATTTACCAAATTGTAGAAAGACTTGGCAAAGGCGAACGCTGGGACCTTGTCTTCAACATCACCGAATCGCTCTACGGCGACGGCCGAGAATCGGCAGTACCCGCCCTGCTCGACCAATACAAAATACCCTACACCTTCAGCGGGCCAGTCACATTGGGCATCGCGCTAAACAAATACTACTCAAGACTCATCGCAAAAGAGGCAGGCGTGAAAGTCGCTTCAGGCACCATTATATACAATGGCGACGAGATTGATGCGAAAACCAAAAACCTTGTCTTTCCGCTATTTCTGAAACCAGTAGCCGAAGGCACCGGCAAGGGTATAACAGCCCAAAGCAAAGTCAGCAACACGAACGAACTGAAATCGATTTGTGGCGAGATGCTAAACAACTACCACCAGCCAGTCCTTATTGAGGAATATCTGCCAGGACGGGAATTCACCGTAGGCATTGTAGGCAACGGGGCATCGGCACACTGCGTCGGCGCAATGGAAATCATCTGCAAAGACAACTTGCCATACTGCAACGAGGTGAAAGAGAATTTCGAGCAATACGTTGAATACAGACTGATACCCGAGAATGACTTGGCAGAAAAATGCTACGCCACGGCAAAAAGCGCCTGGATAGCCATAAACGGCGTTGACGCAGGCAGAATAGACCTGCGCATCGGCCGCAACGGCGAAGTATGCTTCATCGAGGCAAATCCATTGGCAGGACTAAATCCAGCAATCTCCGATTTGCCGATATTGTGCAGGCTGAACGGCATCACATACGAGCAACTCATCAAGGAAATCATCGACTCGGCAATCAAGAGAATAAGGGAACTTCTATAAATTCCCCGATTTTATATTTTTTTAAATATGGGTTATTCTTCAATCTTTTGTGTGCTTTTGAATTTTTATCGTCATCTTGTTCGGTTGCACTCAGTTACAGTGCCCGCACTGATCCTTCGTTCAACCAATC
>CALABN010000216.1 GCA_937885735.1 uncultured Bacteroidota bacterium
ATAATTGTAATTTTTAAATAATTGTTAATTAAATATTTGTTAAAAATAATTTGTCTATTTTGATAGCCATTTGTGCCTGATTTTAAGTTCTAAATTTAAGTTTTAAAGTTTAAAGTTGAATCGTTTAAAAGTTTAGAAGTTTAGAAGTTTAGAAGTTGTGCTATTGTGAATTATGAATTGTGAATTGTGAATTATGAATTATGAATTGTGATTTGAAAAATCCTACATCCTACATCCTACATCCTACATCCTAAATCCTACATCCTACATCCTACATCCTACATCCTACATCCTACATCCTACATCCTAAATCCTAAATCGTTCGTCCTACATTTCCAAATGGTTTGCAATCTCTTTTCCCGAAATGCCTAACAGTTTGGCTTGTTTGGCAATGTATGGCAAGTCGTTTTTGAAGAACTCGTCGCGACGTTTGTTCAGTATTATGTCTTTGGCACTTGAAGTCACAAAGTAGCCAATACCGCGCTGGTTGCTTATTATGCCGTCGCGGAGCATCTCGCTGTACGTGCGCATAATGGTGTTTTGGTTCACACCAATTGTGACGGCCAGTTCGCGTACCGACTCTAGTTTGTCGTCAACCTTGAGGTCACCCGACAGAATGCGGTCGCCGATGCGGTCGGCTATCTGCTGAAATATGCCTTTTGATTCCTTAAATTCCATTAGTCTTCCCTTTCATATTCTTCGTAGCGCTTTCCGAAAAGCCTGTACGATACAACAAACAATACAATGCCTATGGCAAACAACACAGCCGTAACTGTCGATGTTTTGGGCTCTGGTATCTTATCCCCCAAACGACTGCAGATTAGAGTTATAAACCAATTAACATAAAGGATTGACAACCATATTATTCCAAACCGTTTTCTCTCTTGTTGCGTCTTTGGCCATTTTATAAGTGTCAGCAAGGTTGTAAGCCAAGTGCATAATAGCGCAACTGACAGATACAAGGGTTGAAATCCGCCGGTAAGTGTGGCTTCAAGGCTGTCGGCACCAACCATTATGGCGTGTGCCACATACGGAATGCCAATGAACAGCATTTTCAGAATGGTTTCAGTGGCGAATTTTTCAAATGTCGATGAATCGGGCAGAAGGTGTCTTTGTGGACTGCCAGGTGTGTTTGTCCTTATTGGCAGTATGGCGCAACCTAAAATCAGAATCCAAATGGCTTCTTCTGCTTTGATTAACAAGGTCGGAACCATAAAAATCAGTGTCAGTATCATCAAATACACTTTGTTAAGTACAATGTACTTCCACAAGTATTTGCCAAATCGTCTTATGTCAAATTTTTGTACCATAGTTTGTTAGAATATTACACGTCTTCTTTTGAAGCAATGATACGAAACCACAAACAGTATCAGGCTTATGCCGAAAGCTATAGTGGTGGGTATGGTTGAGATGTCGCTTATTCCTTCTAAAAGTTTAATTATTAAATAAAAGCAACAAATGAACATTAAGCCCAATGTTGATACATTCCCGTTTGGCGTTTTTTGCAATTGGTAGTTTGAGAGAATCGAGACCAGCCAAATGATGCATAGTGACCAAGCAATATATTTAGGCTGAAAGCCGTCGGAAAAGCAACTTTCTATGTCGATTAGTCCCGTTGCCCCGCATAAGGCGTGAATGCTAAATGAAATAATCATTGGCGACAAAGCCAGAATGCAGTGTGCAGTGTATTTTTCAATGGTTGATGCAGGCAACATAATTGTCCTGTGCCACCCGCTGGTGTATAGCATTTCACGTGACGGAAGCGCTGAATAAGCCAGACCGAAAGTGAAATACAAGACAAGACTGATAACAGGGTCAACGTGTAAAATGGAACATATTGTTGCCCCTATGGTGCCTATCAGTAAAAATACCGATATAATCCAATTGAATCGAATCTGGTGATTCAGGTAATTTCCAAATCGTCTTATGTCAAATGTCTGGTTCATAGTCTAAAAGTTAGTGTTGTAAACTTCGCGTTTCTTGTATTTTATATAGGAGAATGCCCAAATTGCAACAGCCACTATTGAGAGCAGGGCAATGCCTATTGGCTTGTCAAGAAAGACTGCTGTGGAAGGTGCTGATGCAAAGCCACATAACAATCCAAATAAAATTGATATTGAAAGGATAGGTATTGCCGTTAGGGATTGCGTCATTCTCTTGATGTTTGACAGCATGGGTGCTACTGCGTAAATAATCAGGCATATCAATGTGAGTTTTGCAGAAAGAGCGTCGCCTATTTGCCCGCACATTGTTGTTATGCTTTGGTTTGCTATTGCAACCGAAGTGCACACTATTGCAATGGAAATGACCAGGCATATTAGTGTTGATGTGCAGTATCCAAGAAATTTTTCCGCCGTTGTTGCAGGTAGCATCGCATCATAATGTTTCAGCATACACAGTTGAATGCCCGTCATTGGACCAATGCCTATTGCCATATATAATATTGTGGGGACAAACGTGTTTGAATCCAAGCAAATGACAGCTGACAAAATGACACTTGCAAAAAGCACCATTAGACAGAAACGGTTCCTTAAACATATCTTTGTGCAAAGCACAAGACGCTGAAAACTGAAATTGTTGTACATAACTATTCTGTGTTTGTGGCAATTGTTATTTCAAGTTCTTCCGTGCGTTAAACAGCAGTTCAAGGTCTATTTCAGTTTGCTGTCCGTTGGCTGGCACAACAGCGCGGTAACCGCCAGGAGCCTGTTCGGCATAAAGCGCGCCTTCTTCGGTGTCGGTGGTGACAAAAGCATATTTCTGGCTGATGTCCCAAGTGGAGTCGTTCAGTTTCACTTCGCCCTTGTCAAGAATTATCACGCGGTCAATCAGTTTGTTGATGTCGGCAACCTGGTGAGTTGAGATAATTATCAGTTGGTCGTCGTTAAGCACGCTTGCGGTAACCTTGCGGAAAATGTTTTTCGAAGGAATGTCCATTCCGTTGGTTGGCTCTTCAAATACAAGCAGTCGGCTTTTGGTTGCAAGTGCAAAACTGATTATGAACTTCTTCTTCTGGCCAAGCGACATTTTTGCTATGTTTTGTGTGTCGTCCACTTCAAACTCTTCAATCAAAGTCTTGAAAAGCGCCATATCGAATTTTGGGTAGAATGGGCTGTAGAGTCTGACAAATTTTTCGCCTTTCATCATTGGCATTGCAAGTTCGTCAGGCACAAAATATACATCTTGCAGAAATCGGGGTAGGCGTTCCTGTGGCGTTTCGCCCAGTACGTTTATTGTTCCCGATTTTGGGAAAATCAGTCCTGTTATGAGTTTCAGCAAAGTGGTCTTGCCAACGCCGTTCATACCAAGCAGGCCGACAATTCCGCCATTCTCAATGTCAAGGTCAAAGTTCTCGAACAAGGTTTTCTTTTTCGAGTACGAGAAATTCATTTTTACAACGTGTATCATCTTCGGTCGTTTTTTAGTTATCCGATATGTCAATTTGTTATACTGTTATATCACGGTATAACAGTGCAAATGTAAATCGAAAAATGATATGCGCAATAGAAGTGTGAGTTTTTTTTATAAAAAAGATGAAATGAAGTGTGTTTGTGTTGATTAAGTAATTGTGTGTCAGTGTTATTGGAAACAATCCAATACCTTCGTGTTTTCAAACATTAGAGCAAAAAAAATCCCGAAACCGATTGGTTCCGGGATTTGCTTTTTATGCTTAAGTGGATTATTAATCCTCTTTTTGTGTAGCAACGTTCTTCTCTTTGATTTTGGCTTTTTTACCAGTCAATTCGCGGAAGTAGAAAATACGAGCGCGACGAACAGCACCAACTTTGTTGACTTCGATGCTTTCGATGAAAGGTGAGTTGATAGGGAAGATACGCTCAACACCAATATTGCCAGACATCTTGCGTACGGTAAATGTTGCAGTCAGGCCAGCGCCTCTGCGTTGAAGAACAACGCCACGGAACTGTTGGATACGTTCCTTGTTGCCTTCCTTGATTTTGTAACTTACGGTGATGGTGTCACCAGCCTTGAATTCAGGGAAAGATTTCTCGTTTGAGATTTCCTTCTCTACGATTTTCATTAAATCCATTGTAGTAAAATGTTTAAATTTCAATAATTTGTCTACGTAATGTATCAGGCTCCTATGTCACTGAAAGAGATTATCGTAAATCGGGTGCGAAATTACTATTTTTTTGAATATCACAAACTTTTTTGATAGGTAGATTTGTGATGTGGTGAAAAAAAAGCCACGGCGAAAAATCACCGTGGCCCGTTTTGTCGATTGCCTAATCGACTACTATTGTCTTTTGCACGTTATTCAACAACCACCCTCGTTGCAATGGCGCCGACCTTTACAATGTAGAGGCCTTGGCGTGGCATTGCCATTGAGACGTGCCGCGCCTCACTACGAGCCACGCAACGGCCAGTGGCATCGAATATGCCGATTTCGGCATCGGCATTCTCCACTACTATCACGTTGTGGTGGGCGTAGATTTTCACGTTTGATGCAATGGCTTCGCTTATGCCTACATATCCCCAAACTACTGGTCTGTTTTCAC
This sequence comes from uncultured Bacteroidota bacterium, assembly GCA_937885735.1. The sequence goes on from CALABN010000216.1 coordinate 4,518, forward strand.
TGTTCCAAAAATCAGACCATCCATCAGGTTGTGATGATGCTTCGCAACGTATTGTTAGATTACTGCAATGTCCGAACGCACAGTCGCCAATGCTTGTCACCGAGTTTGGAATGGTGACCGAGGTCAAGCCACTGCAATCATAGAATGCCCTCTCGTCAATGCTTGTCACAGAATTTGGAATGGTGACCGAGGTCAAGCCACTGCAACCAGAGAACGCCCCCGAGCCAATGCTTGTCACCGAGTTTGGAATGGTGACATTGCCACCAGTGCCTATATAAGCGATAAGTGTTTTCTTGTCAGCGTC
>CALABN010000217.1 GCA_937885735.1 uncultured Bacteroidota bacterium
ACATGAACATGAAGAGCACGAATTCCGATTTTACCCACAAGCTGTATTCAGGGACGGTCAACAACCGCACTTTCCCCTACGTGGGCATCTACGGCGGCACCTCCACCTCCGGCTTTGACTGCTCCGGACTTGTGTATTACGTTTACGGTCAGTTCGGATATAACTTAAGCCGCGGCGCGGGCGGACAGTGGAACAACAACGGCAGACAGGTCAGCGTCAGCGAGCTTCAGCCGGGAGACCTCGTGTTCTTTGCGGACGATGTCGATCTCATCGGTCACGTCGGAATATACGCGGGCGACGGCAAGTTCGTCCACGCCTCCTCAAGCAGGGGACAGATCGTGTGCGTCGACCTCGCGGGAGCGTATTTCGATCAGTACTTCACCGGCGCGAAGAGAATAATAGACTAAGAAGAATATTGAACCGTCGGCAGACCGTAAAAGGCTTGCCGACGGTTTTTTAATGAGTGTTTTGAATAATTATCGGCTGTATTGGCTATTTCAACGAAAATGCAAAGAAGGGCAACCGTAAATATTTCACTGCAGGTGTCGGCTTGAGAATGGCAATGTTGGGTTTGGACTTTTCGTATCTGATTCCATCAGGCAACTTCTCTAACAGCCCATTGAAGAATACTTGGAGATTCTCTTTGACAATCAATTTTGATGAAGCAAACTAATAATTTGTATTGATGACTAATAAAGTGGGACTATGATGCTTTCGTGGTCCCTCTTTTTTTTGGTGAATTCTATAAATTCACCGTTTAAAATGTAAACTAAATGGGCTATTATAGGACCCACCTTAAATAATTTGGTATGAAGATACGCGTTGGATTTGGCCTTGACGTTCATCAGTTGACCGAAGGCCGTAAAATGGTGGTTGGCGGGATAGAAGTTCCGCATACAAAGGGCCCGCTCGGCCATTCAGACGGTGATACATTGATTCACGCCATTTGCGATGCCTTGCTTGGTGCCGCCAATATGCGCGATATTGGCTATCATTTTCCCGATACGTCGGCAACATATGAGAATATCGACAGCAAAATCATACTCAAGAAAACCGTTGACCTGATTGCCAGCAAGGGCTATGCCATTGGCAATATCGATTCCACTATTTGCCTTCAACGTCCTAAAGTCAAGGATTTCATACCTAAAATGCAACAATGCCTTGCCGATGTGTGTGGCATTGATGTCGAGGATATCTCAATAAAGGCTACAACTACTGAAAAACTCGGATTTGAGGGCCGCGAGGAAGGTATGTCGGCCTATGCCGTTGTCTTGATTCAGAAAGACTGAAATACATAAGGACGCACTTGGCCTCTGCCCATTTTTTTTCAAAATGGGAAACTGCGTTCTATTTGAAGAAGATTTGTGCAAACTGAATTTCAGACAGCCCTATCCTATAAAGTGAAAGTGAGGACCGAAACGTTCAAATGCTGCACGGTCCAAATCTTCCTGAACGCTTGGATGGGCAATGCTCGTTATTAGTTTTGCCCGTTCCTGCATAGTGCGGCCGTAGAGGTTTACTGCGCCAAATTCCGTTACAAACCAGTGAATGTGGAACCGTGTGGTTACTACGCTTGCGCCTGGAGTAAGTGTAGGAACAATCTTGCTTATGCCTTTCTTTGTTATTGACGGCATTGCGATTATAGCCTTTCCTCCTTTAGACCTTGATGCACCATAAATGAAGTCGATTTGACCGCCTGCGCCTGAAAATTGCTTGGTTCCTATGGAATCGGCGCAAACTTGGCCTGTCAAGTCAATCTCTATTGCTGAATTTATGGCTGTCATTTTGGGTTGCTGTGCAATGACGAATGGGTCGTTGGTGTAGGCTACGTCTTGCATCAGCACTTGAGGATTGTCGTTTACAAAGTTGTAGACCTTGTTTGAACCCAACAGGAATGTAGATACAATCTTGCCTTTGTCAAGTGCCTTGTTGGCACCAGTGATTACGCCCTTTTCTACCAACTTCAGTACGCCATCGGCAAACATTTCGGTATGGATGCCTAAATCCTTGTGGTTTTCAAGACAGGCGAGGGTGGCGTTTGGCAATGAACCGATGCCCATTTGCAGGCAGGCTCCGTCCTCTATGAGCTCGGCACAGTGACGACCAATGGCAAGGTCGGTCTCGTTAGGCTCTTCATAGAATTTCTCAATCAGAGGAGTGTTGTCTTCGACAAAAATGTTGATACGGCTCATATGGAACCTTGCATCGCCATAGGCACGTGGTACATTCTTGTTGACAACGGCAATGACGCAGTCGGCCACTTCCATAGCGGCAAGGCAGGCGTCAACCGATGTGCCCAACGATACAATTCCATTCTCGTCGGGTGGGCAGACTTGAATCATTGCAACGTTGCATTTCAGGTAACCTTCGCGATAGAGGCGTGCAGCCTCGCCTAAAAATACAGGAATGTAGTCGGCGTAGCCCGATTGTACGTTCTTGCGGGTGTTTGCACCGACAAAAAATGCATCGTGCTGGAATATTCCTTCAAATTCGGGTGCCGAATAAGGAGCCTCGCCTTCAGTGTGAAAATGATGAATATGAACATTTTTCAGTTCGCCGTTTCGTCCGCGGTCGCACATTGCCTTTATCAATACTTGTGGTGCATTGCCAATGGCGTTCAAGTGCACGTGGTCGCCCGATTTGATTACTTTGACGGCTTCTTCGGCGGAAACGAAATTGATTTTGGTATTCATATTCAATATTTATGTATTATTATGCAGTCTTTAAAAACGCCCGCAAAAGTAATCTTTTCTTTTAAATAAATGTACTTTATGACTTGTTTTTGATTTTTATTTTGATGCATAAAAATGCAAACGGTTGAATATTGATTCGGGTGCTCAATGGTCGTGCGAATAGGTTCGTCTTTGTTGGGCAAAACAAAAAAAAGTGATGCAGGCTAAAGCCTTGCATCACTTTGTGCTTTGTGTGAATGGAATGTGTTATTTGATTTCGGAATAGATAACCTCTCCATAATCTTTGGTTAAGTGAAAGGTCATTCCGTAGTATTTGCCACTATTGTCTTCTTCATATTTTATTGACGTTAATGCTGCTTCTGGATGTTGTGCTTCGTATTCTTTCTTGTTGGCGATTGCAAAGTCTGGTAGTTCTGTGTTGATGTCAAGAGGATACCACGTCTTAATCCACGTCATTTCTTTGTAGTTGCTTTTTGGACAAATGATTACGTGCTTGATTGTGCCGTTTTCGTTGATGAAAATAGTCATGTTTGTGCCGTCAAAGGTAGAGCCGATGACTTTTGCGTCGGGGTATTTGTCTTGGGCCAATTGCTTGAATGGGCGGTGGTCGTATGGCCATATTATTGGACTGCCCATATGGTAGTCGTTATAAGATAGTAAGGTCCCGTCTTCGAGAATGATAATGTTGTTGTAGTAGTTTTCTACTATTCCCATTCCGTAGTCGTAAGGTCCACAGAAGATGAATTGATATTGTTTTTGCTCAAATCCTATTTTTGAGTCTTCGAAGATGAATTCATAGTGTGAGTATCCTTTGACTCCTGACTGGGCATATGCATCGTATACTTCTTGTGGTATCAAGTCGTAGTCTGCTTCGATGTTTATTTCTTTTCTATTCGACAACCAATCATCGTTTTGATAGACGGCTAGGTTTGAAAGTCCGTTTTTGTCGGTAAAGGTTATTTCTGTCGCCTCTGATTCTGTCCTTTGTAAATAAAAATGGTCGATTATCGCGTCAGGGTACCGTGCGAAAAAGTCATTCGCAATGTTCTCTGGAAGCGAGTGGTCTTCGGAGTCGTCAATGGTGTCGTCGTTGTTGCAGGCGGTTAGGATTGTCGCAAATATGACATAAGTAAGGATTGCCTTTAATCCGTTCATTTTTTTTTATTAATAAATATTATTGTTCAAATATAAAAGAAATTTCATTTTGCTTGGGTATTTATGCGAGATATTGGAGCTAATTAAACAAAAAAAAGTCAATCATTTCTGATTGACTTTTTTAGTAGCGGGGGCCCGACTCGAACGAACGACCTCTGGGTTATGAGCCCAACGAGCTACCAACTGCTCTACCCCGCGATGTATCTTAAGAACTTTCTCTTTCGCTTTGAGACCACAAAAATAGTCCTTCCTGATAAGAAAACAAATTTTTTGAAGAAAAATTTACTTGTATATAAGTTGGTGATAATTAACGCAGTCTGGTCTGTAAAATGGAAAAATGTTTTTTGAAACACTATTCCATAACGTCGTCTGACGTTAATTTTGGAAATTTAATCTTCGATTTTACAACGTATGAATCGGGGTAAAGCGAGCGTATTTGATGATAAAATGCGTTTGCCTCGCCACGGCTACGAAAATCGCCTACGCACAGTTTGAAATATGGCGCCTTGTATTCGGTGTAAATCTGTGCAGGGTCAAAATCGGGGAAATTCTTAAGGAATTGTTGGCTTGTGGTGGACATTGTGGCACGGGCGTTCTGTCCAGAACCTGAAAAAATCTGAATCCGATAGCCCGAAACGCCTTCACGCTTGTTGGCATCGGCATAAATGTCGACCATTTTATAGAGAATGGAGTCCTGTTTGAGTGATATTTTGCCATACTCGGGCTGTTGCTCGTTTATCTGATAAAACAAGTCGTTGTTCTGCGCCATTGCGGTGCTGAATGCCAATGCGCCAAATATTACGGCAATGATTTTCTTCATTTCTCTGTAGTTGTTCGGAGTGCAAAGATATACAATTATTGAAAAAGATTTTTCTTGAAGTTGCCGTACTTCCAGTTTTGTTGTGTTCTTTGATATGTAAAAAATAGATTTACAGTAAAATGTGTATTGTGTGGATTATTGTCAATGTCAGTCCTTTAAAATGTGGAACTCACCCAAACTTTCCTTACTTTTGCGCATCTAGTTAAGATAAGAAGAATCAAATTATGGCAGAAAATAGAAAAACGGCCACCCCATTGTCTGATTTGGGCGAGTTCGGCCTAATTGAGAGGCTTGTAAAGCCTATTACAATCAAGAATTCATCGACATTGAAAGGCGTTGGCGACGATTGTGCGATAATCAGTTCGGAGGGTAACGACATTGTGGTCACTACCGACCTTCTTGCGGAAGGCATTCATTTCGACCTTGTATATACACCATTGCAACATCTTGGTTACAAGTCCGTTATGGTAAATCTTTCCGACGTGTACGCTATGGGTGCCACGCCAAAGCAGATTACAGTGTCGTTGGCTGTGTCGTCGAAATTCTCGGTTGAGGCGCTCGAACAGCTGTACGACGGTATGAAAAAGGCTTGCGACCGTTACGACGTGGACCTTGTAGGTGGCGACACCACAAGTTCGATGACGGGTTTGGTCATCAGCATAACTGCCATTGGACAGGTTGAACACGGAAAGGCATTCTGCCGAAACGGCGCCAAACCAGGCGATTTGGTTTGCGTATCGGGCGATTTGGGTGGCGCTTATGCGGGACTTCAGATTCTGCGTCGCGAGAAGGATGTGTATATGATTGACCCGAATAATCAGCCTGACCTTTCAAAATATGATTATGTGATTGAACGCCAGTTGAAGCCAGAGGCTCGCCGTGACGTCATCAAGGCTATCAGGGAAAAAGGCCTTAATCCGACATCTATGATTGACATCAGCGATGGATTGTCGTCGGAACTGTTGCACATCTGCAAACAGTCGGGTGTTGGTGTCAAGATTTACGAGAACAAACTGCCTGTTGACGCACAGACAGAGGCTGTCGCCGAAGAACTGAATATGGATGCCACTATGGTGGCAATGAACGGAGGCGAGGACTATGAACTTCTGTTCACCATTCCAGCCGACCAGGTTGAAAACGCAGGCGATATGCCAGAGTTTGCCATTATAGGCCAGATTACCGACGAACCTGAAGTATATACGCTGATTGGGCGAAATGCTGGCAGTGCGCGCATTTCGGCACAAGGTTGGAATGCTTACAAGAAAGGATGAATCTTGCCTCGTAAATCAATTTAACGATTATATTTGCCAATAATTAAAACCGAAAATATGTTTGAGTTAGGACGAATAGGAATAATTGGTGGTGGCAGTTGGGCTACTGCAATTGCAAAGATTGTTGAAGAAAAGCCACAACCGCTTAATTGGTATATGCACGACCCTGATGCTGTTGAACATATGAAAAAGGTCGGCAACAACCCGCTTTACTTGAGTTCAGTGGAGTTCGATACCAAAAACCTAAATCTCACCACCGACGTCAACGAAGTAGTCCGCAACAGCGACACTATCTTGTTTGTGACACCTTCGGCCTATCTTAAATCTACATTGTCGAACCTGACAGAGTCATTGGTTGACAAGACCGTTGTGTCGGCAATCAAGGGCATCATTCCTGACGACAATCTGCTTGTGGGCGACTATCTGCACAAGGTCCATAAGGTGCCATACAACAATATCGGCATAATCACTGGCCCGTGCCACGCTGAAGAGATTGCGCTTGAACGTCTTTCTTATATCACAATAGCCTTTACTGAAGAGGAAAAGGCAGAGGCAGTGGCCGCTATGATGCAGAACCGATATGTACGCACCGTCATTTCCGACGATATTCTCGGAACAGAATATGCCGCTGTGTTGAAAAACATTTATGCGCTTGCCGCTGGCGTCTGCTTGAGCCTTGGATATGGCGACAATTTCCAGGCTGTGCTGATTTCGAACGCCATTCGCGAGATGCAACGCTTTACCGACACCGTCTATCCAATCAACCGTGACATAAAGGACAGCGCCTATCTTGGTGATTTGCTTGTGACTGCCTATTCGCAGTTCAGTCGCAACCGTTACTTTGGCACAATGATTGGCAAGGGTTATTCAGTGGAACATATTAAGAATGAGATGAATATGGTGGCAGAGGGCTATTATGCGTCAAAGTGCATACACGAAATAAACAAGAAGCATAATGTTGATATGCCAATCTCTGAAAGCCTGTATTCAATCCTTTACGAGGGAGCATCTCCAAAGGTGACAATCAAGAATTTAACCGAAAAATTATCATAATACTATGTCAGAAAGCCTTAAGGTTGATTATTCTAAAACCTTGAATTTCATTAGCAAAGCCGATATACTTTCGTATAAAGACATTGTCAAGAATAATATCACCGCACTTTACAACCGCACAGGAAAAGGAAACGATTTCCTTGGGTGGGTGAACCTGCCTTCATCGATAACTGAAGCCGAATTGGACGATGTCAATGCCACAGCAAGACAGATGAAGGACCTTTGCGAGATTGTCGTTGTCATTGGCATCGGTGGCTCTTACCTTGGCGCAAAAGCCGTAATCGACGCATTGTCGGACAATTTTGCACAACTTAAGCCTCGCACCAATCCGCTGGTGGTTTTTGCAGGCCAAAACATAAGCGAGGATTATCTTTCAGAACTTCGCGACGTGCTTAAAACCCGCAAATGGGGCATTGTGGTCATCTCAAAGTCGGGTACCACAACCGAACCAGCCATTGCATTCCGTCTGCTGAAGGCTGATTGCGAGGCACAGTTTGGCAAAGCCGAATCGGTGAAGCGCATTGTGGCTATCACTGATGCAAAAAAAGGTGCGTTGCGCACTTTGGCAAATCAGGAAGGCTACAAGACTTACGTCATTCCTGACAATGTGGGCGGACGTTTCAGCGTGCTGACGCCTGTTGGTTTGTTGCCGATAGCCATTGCTGGCTTTGACATTGCCCAACTTGTCAAGGGCGCATCTGATATGGAAAAAAGCACTACCGCCGACGTCGATTTTGAAAGTAATCCGTCAGCCGTTTATGCATCAGTCCGCAATGCCTTGTACAAAAAAGGCAAGGGTGTTGAGATAACTGCTAACTACAATCCTAAACTTCACTTCTTTGCTGAATGGTGGAAGCAACTTTACGGCGAGAGCGAGGGCAAGGAGCAAAAGGGCATCTTCCCTGCAAGTGTCGATTTTACTTCGGACCTGCACAGTATGGGACAGTACATTCAGCAAGGCCAACGTTGCCTGTTTGAAACCGTAATCTCGATAGACAAGCCTAATTCGAGCCTTCAGATTTCAGCCGACGAGGCGAATCTTGACGGCCTGAACTTCTTGGCAGGCAAGCATATCGACCAGGTGAACAAAATGGCTGAACTTGGAACTATCTTGGCTCACGTTGATGGTGGCGTGCCAAATATCCGTATCTCTATACCTGAATTGAATGCCTATTATCTTGGACAGTTGATTTATTTCTACGAAATGGCTTGTGGCATTTCGGGCTACATTCTCGATGTCAATCCGTTTGACCAGCCAGGTGTTGAGGCGTACAAGAAGAATATGTTCGCATTGCTCGACAAACCAGGATACGAGGCCGAATCGAAGGCTATCAAGGAAAAATTGAAATAGTTGTATCAATAATATACATCAACAAAAAAACGCGGCCCAAAGGTCGCGTTTTTTTGTTGATTGTCCCCTAAATTCAAGGAGTGCTCAATATAAATTCCATTAAAGCCTGTCCAAATCGGCTTTGAGTTTTTCTCGGTCGAGTTGTTGTCCGATGAACACAATCTTAATCATCTTGTCGCCATACTCTTCGTCCCAATCGTTGCGGAGTTCCTCGCTTTGAGCCAGCAGTTGCTTTTGTTCTTCAATAGGGGCTGTGCAAATCCATTGTCCAGCCTTGACAAGTTTCTTTTGGGTGCCAGCCTGGTCGAACATATATGACATTTCGGAGTCGTCGCTGAAATAGCATATACCCTTGCTACGAATGATGTTGGCAGGCCATTTTTCGTTGACAAAAGTCTCGAACTTGGTGTATGCAAATGCCTTACGGCGATAGTAAACATAAGTGCCGATGCCGTATTCCTCGGTTTCGCCTTCGTCTTCCTCTTCGTCGCCCTTCTCAAGTTCGGCAATCCAGCCAGCCGACATCATAGCCTTGTCGATGTCGAATTGCTTGGCGTTGACAATCTTGTTGAAGTCGAATTCAGAGTAGTTGGTTTCGATAATTTCGGCTGTAGGCTGAAGTTTCTTGATGACGGCGCGAATAACCTTCAGTTCATCTTCACTTACTTCGGCCACCTTGTTGAGAATGATGACGTTGCAGAATTCAATCTGTTGGATAAGGAGATTCTCAATGTCCTCGTCATCGATGTTGTTTCTGGTCAAATCGTTGCCACAGGCGAATTCGCGTGCCATACGCAGGGCGTCGACAACCGTTGCAATGCAGTCGAGTCGGCAAGGCGAAGGCTGGTTGTACTTGTTGGCATAGTCTGATATTGCGGTGATAGTCTGTGCAATAGGCAGAGGCTCGCAGATACCGCTTGCCTCAATTACAATATAGTCGAACTTGCCAGTGCTTGTGATTCCTGTGATTTGGTCGATGAGGTCGGTCTTCAGAGTGCAACAGATGCAACCGTTGCTCAATGCAACAAGGCTGTCGTCTTTCTTGTTCACAAAACCGCCTTTTTGAATGAGTGAGGCGTCAACGTTGATTTCGCCAATGTCGTTGACAATTACGGCGATTTTTAATCCTTGATTATTTGCTAAAATCTTGTTTAGCAATGTCGTCTTGCCACTTCCCAAATAACCTGTAAGTAGCGTAATTGGAACAATCTTGCTCATTTCTGGATGTATTTTTATTATGGTGCAGAATTACAAAAAAATCTCAAGGTCAGGCCACTTTATTTTTACGAAATAAAAGGTCTTTTTATTTATGTTAAAAGCAAGATGCTGTGTATCTCATTGTGACGGTTGTTGTAAATTGTTGGTTTTTAGTTTTGAGGGTAATTTTCTTAATAGATAAACTGATATGTGTCAGTATTTGATATGTAATGTATGGCTAGGAACGAGGTCTTCAGCCCCGACTTTTTTCGTAATTTTGCAACGGAATTTTTGTTTGACAGATGAGAACCTGTTTGCAAATATTAATCGCAGTGGCATTGAGCCTTGTCTTGGCCAGTTGTCACAGTTGCCAGCCAGAAAACAATGGTGGCGAGGTTGGTTTTGACCTTGACGTGATTGAGTCGAGGGGTAAGATAGTCGCCATTACCGATTACAATTCAATAAGTTATTTCATTTATCGCGGTACGCCAATGGGCTACCAATACGAGTTGTTGCAGGATTTGGCCAACAAACTTGACCTTCAACTTGAAATAAGGGTGTCGAACAATCTGGAAAAGGATTTTGAGGATTTGGCCAACCACAATGTCGATTTGCTCGCCATTAACCTTACCGTCACAGCCGAACGTCAGAAGATAATGAACTTCACGTTGCCGATTATGGAGACAAGACAGGTGCTTGTGCAGTTGTCGGAAAGCCAGCGCAAGAAGAACGACAGGGATTACGATGGCAGTAAAAAGGTCGGTTCACTGCTCGACTTGGCAGGCAAGACGGTCTATGTGGTGAAGAATTCCGCCTTTGCCGAGCGTCTGCATAATGTTGAATCTGAAATCGGCGACTCTATAAATATTGTTGAGGTTGAAAGGATTGATTCCGAGCAACTTATAGAACAAGTTGCGAAGGGCGAGATAGACTATTGCGTAACAGATGAAGACGTGGCGATGATTAATCAGACCTATTATCCGTCGCTCGACATTGGTACTGTGGTTTCGTTCCCGCAGAATATGGCGTGGGCTGTCAGCAAAGACAATCCGGTGCTTTTGGATTCAGTTAATAGTTGGATTTCAAAGATGAAAGGCTCGACACACCATATGGTGCTGTACAAAAAATATTTCAAGGACCCGAAGACTTTGACACGCGCCCAAAGCCCGTATCAGTCGTTCAAGGGCGGTAGCATCTCAATTTATGACGATGCCATAAAAAAATACAGTAAGATAATCGATTGGGATTGGCGTCTGTTGGCATCTCTGATTTATCAAGAGTCGCATTTCAAGCGCGATGCAAGGTCGTGGTGCGGTGCATACGGCTTGATGCAACTGATGCCCGAAACGGCTAAAAACTATGGCGTAGATTCCACTTCCACCCCTGAAGCCAACATTAAGGCTGGCGTTAAATACCTGAAATGGATTGACAAACAGTTGGCCGATTCGGTGACGGATGTGCAGGAACGCATAAAGTTCGTCTTGGCATCTTACAACATCGGATTGGGGCATATTTTGGATGCCCGCAGAGTGGCACAGGCTAATGGCGCAAATCCAAATGTTTGGGACGACAATGTCGATTTCTTCCTTTTGCACAAGTCCGACCAGACATATTACAATCCAGATTTGGTAAAGTCGGGGTATTGCCGTGGCGATGAGACTTTCAACTTTGTCAAGGAAATTATGGCGCGTTATAGGATTTATACAACGCTTATAAAATAAATCTACCTTTGAACCTGTAATTTTGTGGCATTTATGTGTTTGCTGTCGTGCAGACAGTAATGTCTATTTTATACATAATTAAAATGTTGTTAACGGTAGTCGAGGCCTGTTTTGCTGTTGTGGCATTGCTTTATGCAACGTTAATTGCCGTCTTGCTGTTTGGATTTCGACGTGCATCGCGCCAGCGGGATTGTAATGGAGCGAAGACGTCTGTCAGCATAATATTGCCGTTCCGCAATGAGGAAGGCAATATTCCTCGGGTTTTGGAGTCGTTGCTGTCGCAAAGCATAGATGCGGATTTTGAGATTGTGGCAGTTGACGACCATAGCACTGACGGCTCGTGTGAGGCGGTCGCCAACATACAAAAAACTGACCGTCGGTTGCGGTTGCTGTATGCGGACGGGCAAGGCAAGAAAAATGCGTTGCTGACAGGCATAAGGTCGGCAAGAAACAACATTATTGTCACGGTTGATGCCGATTGCCATTATCCAGCCCGTTGGCTTGATACAATGGTCTCGACATTTGAACAGAATGACTGCGACTTGTTGGCGGGACCAGTTATAGTGAATCCAGTGAACGGCTGGTTCCGGAAATTTCAGTTTGTCGATTTCGCAAGTCTTGTCGGAAGTGGCATTGGCGCTTACGGCATAGGCCACCCTATAATGTGCAACGGTGCCAATGTTATGTTTAGCCGTGATGCTGTGATGAACCTTGACGACCCGTTCAATTCCGCATTTTCGTCGGGCGACGATGTCTTTCTTCTACACAAAATAAAGGCTGACAATGGCAAGGTTTGCTTCACAGCGCAAAGCGATGCAATGGTTGAAACACGTCCTGTTGAAAGCGTTGGGGCATTTGTCCGTCAGCGGATGAGGTGGGGCGGAAAAACCACTGGCTATCGGGATGTTGACAGCTGGCTGGTGGCGTTGGTGGTTGCCTTTATGTCGATGTGCTTTTGCGCAAGCTTGATAATCCTGCCATTTTCGATAATTCCGTTTGTGGTGGTTTATTTGTCAAAGTTGCTGATAGATACGGTGTTTTTGACTTGTGTGTGCGGTTGTTTCGGAAACAGAAAATTCTTGTGGTGGATGCCATTGTTTGAGGTAATGGTTTCACTGTATACGGTTGTTGTGACGGCAATGGCAGTGATAAGACCACAAGGCGCAAGTTGGAAACGTGCTTGATAGTTTGACCTATTACTTCAATAAATGTTTTTAATACGTTTTTTTTGATATTTTTGCCACGTCGAAATAACGATAAGTGATGAACGATAGGTTGTATCCGTTGAAGTTTAAGCCAATCCTGAAGGAAAAAATATGGGGAGGCAATAAATTGTCGACAGTCTTGAATAAGCCACAAGGCTCGATGCAGAACATAGGCGAGAGTTGGGAGTTGTCGGGGGTAGAAGGTGATGTGTCGGTTGTGTCCAATGGATTCTTGCAGGATAACACCATAGAAGAACTTATCGAGGTTTATATGGGCGACCTTGTGGGTGATGCCGTGTTCTCAAAGTTCGGCACCGAATTTCCTCTGCTTTTCAAGTTTATCGAGGCCAGCGACAACCTGTCAATTCAGGTGCACCCCAATGACGAGGTGGCTATGGAACGTCATAATTCCTTTGGAAAGACAGAAATGTGGTACATTGTGGAGTCGGAGCCAGGTGCAAAACTCGTTCCGGGTTTCAATTGCCCAATGGACAAGCAGAAATATCTTGAATTCTTCAACAATGGCGCGTTGCGCGATATTGTCAAGTGGGAAGATGCAAGACCTGGTGATGTATTCTTCATTCCAGCAGGCCGAATCCATTCAATAGGACCAAACATTTTGCTGGCTGAGGTTCAGCAATCGTCAGATATAACTTACCGCATTTACGATTGGGATCGTGTCGATGCAAACGGCAAGTCGCGTGAGTTACATACCGATTGGGCTGTCGATGCAATCGACTATTCATTCAGCAAGGAATATCGCAAGAGTTATTCCGTGAATAAGAACAAGAGCTCAAATCTTGTGGAATGTCAATATTTCACCACTAATCTTCTTGATTTTGACAAAAATATTGACATCGATTACGGTCGTTTGGATTCGTTTGTGGTATATATGGCCGTTGAAGGCAGAACACTTATTTGTGCGCCAGGACTTGACGAACCAGTTGAATTGGTCAAGGGTGAAACGGTGCTGATTCCTGCTGAAATGAAGGAGATAGAACTCAAACCTCTTGACGGCGAATCAAAATTGCTGGAAATCTACATTTAGGAATTAGAAATTGGGATTTGTCAATTCATATCTGTCCGAAAACTTCGCGCAGTATGCCGTATGAATTGATATCCTTCATTGTGGGGATGCGGTAGCCGTACCACGTCAGAATTGTTTCGAGCAGAAAATCCCGTTCGTCTTTTGACATTTGCACATTGCCCAAATCGTTGTATTGGCAGTCGGCGAAAAACTCTATTCGCTTGAATTCATCTACTGATATGTAGTGCCGATGCGCTGGACGGAATGAGGTGCAGTGGCCTTGTTCCAAATCGAAAAACAGATGTTCCGATGATGATGGACCAGGGAAAAAACCGAGATGACGGGTCAATTTCACCATAAAGGCAATGTGGAAAAACTGCAATCCTTTATCCATTTGTTCCAGAATTTGGATTGACGTGTCGATGAATTTGAACTGCGACTCGTCTTCGGCCTCTTCGCGTATGCTTTTGCTTACCACTTCTGCCAAAAACATAAGCAATGTGCTTTTTCGCAGGTCGGTAGTGCATTTGGCGAGTGACGGCGCTGGCTTGTATTCTGTCAGTTTCTGGATTTGGCGTTCAAGACGGTAGGTATAGACCACGTCGAGCAATGCCATAGGATGAAAGGCACCCATTTTCGACTTGTTCTTTCCCCCAAATCCGAAAACCATAAGTGATATTCTTCCGTGCTGTTGCGATAATGCCTGAACGATTATCGACGAGTCGGAAAAACGGGTGTGACTTAAGACTATTATTCGGTCAGTGCAGTGCATCTTACTTGATAACGTGTATTTTGCCAGCATCTTTCACTGTGCCGTCAGCAGTGACGCATTGAATCAGGTAGATGCCCGTCTCGACACGCTTGCCGTCCATATTGCACACGTTCCAGATTGCCGACCCTCCGTTGCTCATTGTCTCATAGACAAGATTGCCGTACAAATCAGTTATTTTGACTACCGTTTCCGACATCAGTCCACGAATTGTGACATCGCCGTAGAAGTCAGGTTCCACAGGATTTGGAAATGCGTAAATGTTGGACAGGTCGGATTCTGGTTTGGTTGCCGAAATCCTGGCCGATTGCAGGCCCTTGTCGGTTATAATGTAGATGATGCCGTTGTCGTTGTCGATGGCAAGCGAAAGGACATTGTTGGAGAACAACGGCGAGTTGGCCTTGTTGTAAACCGCATATTGCTTTGTCCCGTCAGGTGAAATGACGAAAATGCCACCATTGGCTGTGCCGAACCATTTGCGGTTTTTGTCGTCGATGGCAATAGTGTTCACTATTTCTGTCTTCAATAGTGGCTGATATACTCCGTCTTCAATCATTTGCGGATAGCGCCCGTATATTGTTTGTCCTTGCAGAAGACGTTCTGGATGCTCATAAATGTAGACACCTTCATCGGTGGCAAACCAAATTGTTCCGTCTTTGTCTTCGGCAAAATCGTGAATGCCAGTGTTGAGGCTTTCTCCATCTTTGTCGTGCGGACTGAAGAATTTGTAGTCGTCGTCATTCTTGTTGTCGGGTGTGCCGTTGTCGTTCCAGGCGAGGATGCCCTCACTTTTGTTGGATGCCATCCATAAATCGTTGTTTTTTGTGCAAATCACCTTGCCTGTATATTTGCCTACCATATTGTTGCCGTATGCGTAACTGTGCCATTGTCCGTCAGTTGTGCGGACTGCGATTGGAAATTCAGAGAACGAACAAACGGCCCACAAGTTGCCGTTGTGGTCCATTGTACAGTGGCTTACAATGTCGCTGAGAATGCCATCGGTGCTTTCTGAAGTATGATATATGTATTCCCCGTTGTTGAATTCTATTAAGCCACATCTCCAAGAATTGATTATGTAATGGTCTTTACTTCCGAGAGATGTGAAGTTGATGATGTCACGACATTCTTTTAGCTTTGGTATTGTGTTTATGTCCGTTACTATCCATTCGCTCCCATTATATGTGTATATAAAAGCTCTTCGATATAGGTTGGCATTGGTGGTGGACATTCCACCAGGCGCAATCATTACCTGATCGTTTAGATAGCAGACATTGTAGAATAGGTTTTGATTAGGTCCATTAGGTGTGATTGCCTTTACGGCGTTTTCTTGGTATTTGACAAGTCCGTATTTTGAATGTGCATACCACACAAAATCACCATCAGCGATACCAATTATGATGTTGTTGTCATTTCTGGTTATAATCGCATTTATGTTTTCGTCATATACGATCATTCCTGTTTTTGTACAAATGACCATTTTCCCATCATTGCTTGTCATTGATTTTATGTTTGGAATGCTGTCAATGACTGAAATCCAATTCGTTCCGTCAAAAGAATATATTTTTGAATAGTCTTTGGTTCCTAGACTGCAAGCTATATAGAGTTTCCTGTTGAATTTGCATCCAGCATATGGTTGGGTGTCTTCTTCTGGAGGATTAATGTATTCCCAGTTTTTCAAGTCAGTCAGGAATGGATTGTCAATACTTCCTCTCATCGCTTTGTCCTCGGTGAATGCATATAAGTAATCACCATCTTTGATGGAACTTAACACCTTGACGTATTTGTTGTTGTCTCCCAGTATGTAACTATCTATGAATTCCTTGCGTTTTATATTGATAGCCACAAGACCCAAGTTGCTTGACAAGTAAGCTGTATCGCCAACAATGTTAATGTGGTTGATGCATTTGTCGCTTGATATTTTTTTTTCTTTAAGGCCACTTAGATTGTATATTTTCCCATTGCCATGCAATAAATCAATGTTGCCGTTATTGTATCCTATTACTACAATGTCGTGTTTGTCACTGTAGGCTATGCAACTTACTCCTGTTTCAGAAAGGCCTTCGATTGGGGTTATATGTTCGATTCTATTGTCTTCTTTGTCGTAACTGAACATACATTCTGTGGCGCAATATACTTTTGAATTGCTGACAGCAACTGATTTGCCATAGTTGTAACTCAGGTGGTCAAGCCAGGAATCTCTGACTATTTGCGCTTCAAGCGTCAGGGTTGCAAAAACGAACAACAACACGCACGTCAATCTTGCCATAAGGATTTTTTTTATGTTTGTCGGCCAAAGATAGAAAGATTTAGGAATTAGTTCCGAAAGCTTTCGGGTTTAGAAATTAGGATTTTGGAATTTGAAACTTATAATATGCTTGGACGCATCATCTCAATATTGCTGATAATCCCCATAAAGATATACCAGTTGGCGATATCGCCACTGTTGCCTAACAGTTGCAGGTTCACGCCAACGTGCTCTGCGTATGCCATTGAAGCGCTCAAGGTTCATGGTCCTATTATTGGCCTGTGGCTTATTGTCAGACGCATAGTGAGATGCAATCCGTGGGGCGGACATGGCTACGACCCTGTTCCACCTCGACATTGGTGGAAAAACACTACGAAGAAACAACCTTGATATCAGCCTTGAATATTAACATTGTCGGGTTGATAACAAACAGATAGGCGCATCTGCAGTCGAACCTTTTCACTTTAGTTTTGTGTAAATCGTTTTACTGAATATGCTGAACATCGGGATAGTAGGTTTACGCAACGCAAAAGTCTATATTGAAACACTGGAACATTTCCCTTCGCTATGCTTTAAGGGAATATATGACCCGTGTCTTCTCATGGACCGTTTCGGCAACTACGATTTCAATGTCTTTCAGTCGTTTGGCGAACTTTGCAGTGAGTGCCACGCCGTGGTGTTTTCCATCGACGACAACCTGTATATGCCACTCATAAGCGAGGCCGTGCGACATTCACTCGATGTTTTCATCAACGGTGTGCATAATTTCGAAGTGACCGAATTGCAGTCGCTGTTGCGGTTGCGTGACGAGGCTGGCACAATAGTCCACGTTGGGCATCCATTGATTTATTCAGACATATTCCAAACCATCAGACGGCATTGCGGGCATCCGCTTGACATGGAATGCAAGGTGATTAAAAACGACAAAATGGGGCTTTTGCCGTTGGCATACACCGAATTGTGCCTGATGCTCGCACTGGTCAAGACGACTGTCCACAAGGTGTCGGTAAATGTGTATTCAAGTTTCAGCAGTGTCCCTGACACTTTACGCATCCGCCTCGATTTTGACAACGGGGCCGTAGGCAATGTGTGTGTCTGCCAATACGGACAATCGCAGGAACATAGCATCAAGGTGTTGGGCTACAATAGCATAGTTGAAGTTGATTTGTTGCATCGGCAAATGGTTGAAACCAACAGCGATAATCCTGATGAGCCTATCAGACAAAAACTCAAGACCTTTGGCAAGACAGTGGAGCAGATGCAGATTAATGCATTCTGTACCTGTATGATGGGTGGCTCGGTTGTCCATAATAGCCTTGAAAATGAGATACGCACACATTTGGCATTCGCACGTATAAACGAGAAGGTGCGTGTCAATTTCAATGTGTTTTAGACGGATGCCTTGATTCCCTTGTACTTCGATTTTTGTTTTCCGCAGAGTGGATTTAGATTGGTTTTTCGTGCCCTTTAATGAAAAATCTTTCTTCCTTTGCAATATCAAAACGGTAGTGTTCGTTATGATAATGGTTGGTGAGTGTGACACCGCTGTTTTTTACATTGTTTAGGCGACTAACAATAACAAAATGAAAGAGAAACAACCTCGTTTGCAGGTAGCAAAATATTTGATTCTCGACTATTTGTCGGCATTGGTGGCGTGGCTTCTTCTGTTTGTTTATCGCAAGAAGATTGTCATTGTCGGCATCACCAACATTGAAATCATCACGGCAGGCGAGGATACTATGATTCTTGGAATGATTTTCATTCCTCTTTCCTGGCTTTTGCTCTATTATATTGCTGGCGAATATCACAAAATATATCACAAGTCGAGGTTGAAGGAATTTGGCCAGACACTGTTCCTTAGCATTTTGGGCGTGTTGCTCATCTTCTTCGCCTTTATGCTCGACGACGACATCGTCACATACCGTAATTATTACAAGTCGTTCCTTTACCTGTTGTGTTGCCACTTTGGACTCACATACGCTTGCCGTCTGTTCCTTACAAGCGCTACCGCAAGGAGAATTCAGAACCGCGAGATAGGTTTCCGCACACTCATCATTGGCAGTGGCGAACAGGCTCTGAAACTATATCAGGATATCACGGGCAAGCCGAAATCGGCAGGCGACCATTTTGTCGGGTACGTGACCGTTGACGGTTGCCACGAATCACTTTTGGCACCATATCTGCCTTGTGCTGGCAGTTTCGACAATCTTATGGATATAATCAATTCTCAAAAGATAGAAGGCGTGATTATAGCCATTGAACCATACGAAAAAGACAAGATTCAGGAAATAGTCATCAAGGTCAAGTCGACCGATGCAACAATTCGCACCGTGCCCGATATGCTGGCCATTATTTCCGGTAATGTACGTATGTCGTCAATCTTTGGAGTTCCGCTCGTCGAGTTGTCGCACGATACTATGCCCGCTTGGCAGGCAAACGTCAAGCGCATTATGGACGTGGTGGTGTCGGCCGTCGCAATCATATTGTTGATGCCTGTCTATCTGACAATTGCATTCTGTGTAAAAATATCGTCTAACGGCCCTATATTCTATTGTCAGGAGCGCATAGGCCGTTACGGAAAGCCGTTCAAGATAATCAAGTTCCGCACAATGTATGTTGATGCCGAAAAATACGGTCCTGCACTTTCAAGCGATGGTGACCCGCGCATCACTATAGTTGGACGGTTTATGCGCAAGGTCCGTTTCGATGAGTTGCCACAATTCTTCAACGTGCTTCGTGGCGACATGTCGTTGGTAGGGCCACGTCCTGAACGGGCATTTTACATAGAACAGATAGTGCAGAAAGCCCCGCATTACTACACTGTTTTCAAGGTTCGTCCTGGAATAACATCGTGGGGACAGGTCAAGTACGGTTACGCCGAAAATGTCGATGAAATGGTCGACCGTCTTAAATACGACATTATCTATCTTGAGAATATGTCGCTCTATCTCGATATTAAAATTTTGATTTACACCATTAAAACCGTTCTTGAGGGAAGCGGGAAATAATAAGTGTTTGTTTATGGAACACGCACTCAAATCCAGTTCGATGAGTGCGATTGCCAAATTTCAGGGGAATTCCAGTAAATTGCTTTTGTGGCGATTATAAAGATTAAAGGCTCGTTTGCCATTTGGTAGACGAGTTTTTTTTATGGACAGACAAAAAAAGCCCGCAAGCCTAAACTTGCGAGCCTTCAAATTATTAACCGTTAATACGTGAAGAAGTTGTTCCCCAAAAGTAGTAAAATCCACCAATCACGCAAATCCGTATCCGTAAAAAACTTAATTCTACATTCCCGAATCCTGAATATTCGTCGTCATTCTGTCTTCGTTCATTCTGCTCATATATTGCTGAATGATAGCCTTTAGTTCGGTTTCCATTTTTTCTTGGCAGTCAACTTTCCCAATTAGGTTTTCGGTAAGAAGAATGTCGTCGAGAGCGTATATTGCTTTAGTTGAGGTGCCGTCGAACTGAATGAAATAGCCGTATTTCACCATTTGGTAAATGCCGTTGTAGTAACTGACGGCGAAAG
>CALABN010000218.1 GCA_937885735.1 uncultured Bacteroidota bacterium
AGAATGTCGGTCGAGTCGATAGAACCTTCCTTGATATAATGGCACAAATGGTTGACAATGGTGGAAACGGAAAGTTTGCGGAACGACGCAATCTGTTCTACCGACATTCCGTCCATAAAAAGTTGCATTGTAACCTCCTTTGTATCTTCTCTTTCTTGTTTGTTTTCGATATCTGGGTCTTCAGTTTTCCTTGTTTTTTTCGTGGTAGACTTCTTTTCGGTGGCAGAAAAGTCGAACAGAGTTGTAGAAGTGTCATCAAACTTGATTCCATTCTCGCGTTTATACTGACGCACAAAATCGATTATCTGCTGACCGTACTTGCGGGCCTTGTCCTTGCCTATTCCTTTGACTGTCAGCAACGCATTCATTGAATCAGGTAAAAGGTTGGCAATGCCGACAATGGCCTTTTGCGACAGCACCACATAGGCTGGCACATTATCTTCCTTAGCCAACCCGTTGCGCCATTGGCGTAACTGGCTGAACAATTTGGCATTCTCGACAATATCTTCATCGACTTCTGCTTTGGCCTTGGTTGTCGACTTGGAAGATTCTTTCTTTGGCTTGTCCTTCTGCAACATCGACTTTGCCCTGACCTGAAGATACTCCTGAATGCTGAAACTTTCCTTCATCGCATTTAGGCAATATCGCTTTTGCGAGACCAAATCGAGAAGTTTGCGCAAGGCATCTTCAGTTTCAGTCTCCACCTCCGAATTATCGGTTGCAATGGTTATTGAACCGAAAGGCGCCGCCGTCAGTTCTTCCAACTTGCTGGCAAAATATGCGCATCCTTTGCCTATGCGTTCCTGAAGGAACTTGTTGTCCTTTACGCCCGTGTTTATTATCTGCGAGACTTGCGTCTCGAAACTCTTGGAAACAGAGAGCACTTCAGTGTTGAATTTCGGCAAGAACGGCGCCACTTTCTCGCTGTAATTACCCAACAAGACAGATCCGTACTTGTTGAACAGACGGCTGCAGTGTTGCATTTCGTAATATATTGCGGTGCAGTTGAACAGGTCGGCAATGAGTTCCTGTTCGTACTTCAACTTCGACTCACGCAAGGTATTGTCGTCGACCACCATTTGCTCGACGGCGCTGTTGAATCGGCTGACCTGCTCGTCGCCGATAAGGCAATCTTCTCCCAACCTGGAGTTGAGTACAATGCCATCAAGTGTTCTGCATCGGCTTAAAGCCACATACACTTGACCGTGAGAAAATGCCTGAGCGGCATCAATGACCACCTTGTCGAATGTCAGGCCTTGACTTTTGTGTATGGTGATAGCCCACGCCAATTTCAACGGATACTGCCTGAATGTGCCATCTATTGTCTCAACGATTTCTTTTGTCTGATTGTCAAGTTTATAACTTGCATTATTCCACACTTCAGGCTTAACATCGATAATATTGTCGCCATCACTGCAGTTGACGTAAATCACATCATCCTCAATGTTTACAATTCGACCTATCTTGCCGTTGTAGTAACGTTTTTCAGGTGACACGTCGTTTTTGACAAACATAACCTGTGCGCCTTCCTTCAGTTCCAACTCGAATTCAGTGGGATACATCTGTTCAGGGAAAATGCCTTCAATCGTCGCTGTATATTTTACGAGTTTATTCTTCAGGCCTTTCAATTTTGACTGGTTTATCTCATTCGACTGGTAGTTGTGTGTTGTAAGAGTTATGTATCCGTCTTTGTCTTTTGGCTCGAACTGAGGTTGATAACGCTTGTTCAGTTCGGCGAAAACCGAAGAATCGGCTTTGCTGTTGCGCACCTTGTTCAGTATTTCGATGAAATCCTTGTTTGTCTGACGATAGACCTGTTTCAACTCTATTGTCACGTAATCGGTCTTTTGCAAGGCATTGCTGCCAAAAAAGTACATCGAGTGGTAGGCATCTTTGAGCATCTCCCACTCTTCGTCCTTCACTACTGGCGCAAGTTGGTGCAAATCGCCAATCATAAGCAACTGCACACCTCCAAAAGGCTGCTGACGCCCACGATATCGACGCAAAATGTCGTCGATGGCATCGAGCAAATCGGCGCGCACCATCGATATTTCGTCGATGACCAAAAGGTCGAGTGTGCGGATAATGTCAATCTTCCGTTTACTGAAGTTATACTTGTTTTTTCCGCCTTCGGCTTGGGCGAATCCTGGTATGAACGGTCCGAACGGCAACTGGAAGAAAGAATGTATAGTGACCCCTCCTGCATTGATAGCAGCCACGCCTGTGGGTGCCAAGACAATCATACGCTTAGGACTGACAGCCTTCAGCCTCGCCAAAAAAGTGGTTTTGCCTGTACCCGCCTTTCCCGTCAGAAAAACATTTCTATTGGTAAATTGCAAGAAGTTGTAGGCCAACTGCAGTTGAGGATTATCGACATATTCCATAGGGGTTCAACCGTATTTGAATTTTTCTTCAAAAATAGGCAATATGTCACAAAAATTAGTCTGTAAAGCCCACATTGTTTCCGCCATAAATTTGTATAGTTCAGGCCAATTGTCGCGGTTATGGAAATTGACATCGGCTAGTTCGCAGAATGCCCTCATTACTGGTTTGCCGACATCGAGTTTGTGGTCTTCTGTCCAACATAATTTGGCAGGCAAGTTTGCTTCAAGAATGTTTTTATACTTGAGCAATTCGATGAATATCTCAAGTCGGCGGTTTTCGCTGCGTGAATTCGACTCGATGACAGTCCGCACCCCTTTACAATCCAAGTCAAACTTAAGTTCAAGACCTTTGATGCCTGTCTTGTAAAGCATCCACTCGACAGGCTCACCTATTTGCACTGAAAAGAAACGGCTGTAATTTGAAAAGCCGTTCCAGAAATCGGTCATAAGTTGTTTGGCCTCATCCTTGCTATACATTGCGTTCTTTAATGAATTCCCACGAAAGGTAATTTTCGTAACTCATACAAACCTGGGCGGCAAATTCGTTGGCAGTTTTCAGTATAGGAAGCCAATCTACAGAGACGTTGTCGATAATATTCTTGAACTGTGACAGTTGCGACAGTTGATATACCAAACCGGCCGTAAAGGTATCGCCTGCACCTATTGTACTAATAGCCTGAATGTCACATCCATTGACGTGGGTATTTCCCTGAAATGAGAATTGCTCGGCACCTTCACGTCCTTTAGTGATAATAAGTGCATTCGAATCCAATGCGCTCACCTTCTGCCATATTTCGGTACAATCGGTTGTCTTGAAAATGATGTCAAAATCCTCATCTGAGCCTTTTACCAGATGTGCAAGCCTGATGCAATCTTCAATGAATGGCATAAGTTGTGTCAATTGTGACTTGTACGATGCCCTGAAATTAGGGTCATAAATCAGGAAGGCACCATTGTTGCGAGCCTTCTGCAAGAATTCCTTGAGCACCACATGAGCCCTGCTGTTAAGTACAAAAAACGATCCAAAAATAATAACATCGCCACGATGAATGTTAGGGAATTTCATCAACGAATAGTCCGTCAGGTCATCCTTGTAAAATGTATAGTGAGCCTTGTTCTGCTTGTCGAGATGAGCAAACGCCAAATTGGTACGGATTGCATCAGAAAGGTAAATATAGTTGGCACCAACCTTGTTCTTGGCCAGGAAATCCAAAATAAGCCGTCCGTTCTGGTCAACCGACAGGTATGATATGTGGTTGACTGGCATTCCCAACCTACCCAATGTTATTGCAGTATTGAGCATTGAACCGCCTGGTTTTGCCCGCATATTGTCAAAATCCTGAGTAATGATGTCCAAAACAATTTCGCCTAATGTGTAAATCATAATACTGACGTTTAGAATTTTCTTTTCCCCAATAAAAACAATTCTCTAATACGTTTATGCGTCGCTTTCGGTTTAATGAAAATCGACAAGAAAAAAAAAGACGAAAACGAGCCGCGAAAAATTCACCCCCCTTATCCTTTTTTTTCAAAAACAGATGTGACGGGTGACGGGTGACGGGTGTTCCCGTCACATAAAAGAACCCTACAGGAGGCTTGAATTGAAAAATAAACGTGAATGCTACTTCAAAATGGAATTAGACCTTCTTGAAGAACTTGACAAAATAATTCCAAGACTCGGATATGCCAGCCGCTCGGAACTCTTCACCGCGTTTGCTTACTGTATAATAGACAAAGCAGCAGAAGAAAAAGACGACCTGACATTTGTCATCG
>CALABN010000219.1 GCA_937885735.1 uncultured Bacteroidota bacterium
TAAATGAATTAAATCCTAAATAATCACAATTCAATCGCCCGCAAGATGGCCTCGCGACAGACTGGGCAAAAATCCTTTGGCCCATTTGATTTCATTATGCAATCCTGCACAGGGCTGTAAATGCCTTTTGACTGATATCCTCCACCCTCGAACACGCCAACCTTATCCTTGAATTCGTCGGTGCGCGGGGTCGGTATTGGCGTTGCGGGGTCAATCATCGTCTTCCACTTGCTGTCAAAATCGACAAGCGACGTGATGTTGGGCTCCCAAGGCTCACGTTCAAGGCTGTACATCTGCTCGTTGGCATCATCGGAATAGTTGTACTCATCGCCGAGGCCAGCAAAAGAATGGCCGAACTCGTGGACAAGCACTTTTTCCGACAATTTGTGGTCAGACGTGCACGACGCGTAAAAGTTGTAGAAGCCTCCGCCACCATATTCATCAGTGTTGACAAGAATGACGATGTGGTCATAGGGCACTGCCGACGCAATGTCGTGAACCGACTTCATATCGAAAGTCGTCAGGTAGCGGTCGACGTCAAACGTGCTGAATGTGAAATTCATAGCCGTATTCCGATAAACTCCAAGGTTCGGAATGTCAGTGCCACTCTCAACCGACGGCGACTCGACGGCATAAATGTTGAATGAATTCTTATTTGATGCATAAGGTTCAACGCTTGACATATAATTCCAGAAACGCCTGACATCGTCACGGAATTTTTCCATTTGGTCGGAAGTATAGCCTTCGGCCAAAAACGCGAGGTCAATCTTGCTGTTTATGCTGTCGCCACCCTGAATCACCGTAAATTCAACTGGTTTTGGATTTTCACGGCGAATGAACTTGTCGCTTGGATTGATGTAAAATTCGGAAATGACGGTAAAATCAGGCGTGGAATAGTTTGCTCGTTCCAAACGGAATTTGACAGTGTGTTTCGTAAACGGAATCAAGTTGACGTGATAGAACGAAGATGTCTTCAGCCTTGCTTCGGGTGTCTGCTGCCATTCGTTGAAAAGACTGCTGAACCCTCGTTGATATATAGTACGGTTTGTTGCGGAATCGATTACAGAATAGCGGTAATTGCCATATTGCATCAATGAATCGGAAAGAATGTTTGAGCCAGCCCATTGGCCCTGTTCCTTCATCTGTTTGAGTACAAGCAATTCAGAATCGTGATTGCCAACAAGTTCATAGTCGACACGCAGGCATTTGCCTTCAAAAAAGTCAGCGAAATCTTGGGCAAAAGAAGATTGAGCCAGAAGCAGGCAAACTGCCACGGCCACCATTTTTCCACACATATAAAAATATGTTTATTGTTCTACAAACAAGTTGAAAGGCAAATTCACGCGTTCAGCGTAAATCTCGCCAGCCTCAAGCATTTCCTCATCATCGTCCTTGTAGTACCAGTTGATGACGCATTTGCTTCCGCTACGGTCAATTGCTTCAAATTTCTTCATAATATCCAAAAACACCTTGGAACTGGAAGTATTGAAGTAAATCATTCTAAATTCAATTTCAGTAACAGGGTTGGGTTGAGTAGCGTACTCGTCAATCCAATCCAACACAGGTTTGTAGAAACTTAATGGATTTTCAGGCAACGATTTACCCTTAATACAAAATGTATTAGAGTCCTTGTCAAGAATGACATCGGGCGTAACCTCACTATTTTCGATAATCAAAGGCGCAATAGCCATAAAATGAATTTTGTGTTTTGCCTTTCGGCGATGTGAACGTGACAAAGATAAATAAATGCCGATAACAAGTATCTTTTTTTTTGTAAAAGTGGAAAAAAGGTTGTTTTAGATTGCCATTCACTCAAAAGACATCGATGTCAGAGTCGATTTTAATTATCAACATAACAACATAAACCGTATTTTCGCGCAATAATTGGTATTCGATGAATCAGAAAAAAGTTGCCTTCATATCGCTTGGTTGCAAACTGAACTACTCGGAAACGTCGTGGATTGCACAACAGTTTGAAAATGCGGGATACGAACGTGTTCACGAGAACGAAAATCCAGATGTCTTCATTATCGACACCTGCACCGTCACCGAATTGGCAAACAAGAAAAGCCGTCAAGCCATTCACAAGATTTTGAACCGAAAGCCCGACACTATTTTGATTGCCATTGGCTTTCTTGACAATAAAAACTCCAGATGATAGTATGTATTATTCTCGGGAGGAAATTATGAAGGAATTAAGTTGGGCTATTGCCAAGGTTGTGGATTTAATACCTATGGACCAGGTGATAAAAGAGGTGTAAGAGTT
>CALABN010000220.1 GCA_937885735.1 uncultured Bacteroidota bacterium
AACTCGATAGTGTCTTGGGTGTAGGGGAGTAGAGGAGTAGAGGAGTAGGGTTTGTTAATAAAGAACCACAGGTTCTGATAGGGATAGCGCTCGGTATGCCTAACATCAATCAGCATCCGGTAATCGGCTGCGGTATCCTCAATGGTCCACGTGTAGGTTAGCACCGAATCGGCGTCCCAACCTTGCAGAGGGACACTGACATAGTTCGAATAAACGGCTTTCTGCACGCAAGCCGTCAAACTAATGGCGGTTATTATTAGAATGATGATTCTTTTCATTATGTCTCATTTCTCGTTTCTCGTTTTTATCCGCCTCTCCGCTTTTAGGCTGCTTGCCGCCGCCCATGTTCTGGAAGTAACCGCTCAGGATCTTGTTGGGCGAATACACTCCCACCGTGCCGCCATCCACATACAGCGTCGCATTGTTGGTGCCAAGGCCGTGGACGATCGAATCGGCAATGAGCTTTGCCCCATCCTTCACCGTGACGAGGCCGTTGCCCGAGGCGTCACCAGACATTGTCGACCCGACCTGGATGAATTTTGCGACGAAGCGCGTGTTCGCGCCGCTCAAATTGAGCTGGCCCTTGCCGAGTTCGCCAACGATCACGCCCCAGGCATTCGTATTGTAGAACTCGCCGCCTGTCATGTTGTAGACGCCCTTCGCATCGTTCCAGCGCGCGATGCTGAGCCATGCCGTGACATCCAGCACGCCGCCGCTCTGTTCGAAGCGGCCGTCGGAATGGACGCCGACCTGGAAGTTCTGTCCGAAGACGGCCTTGCCGTTCGAGAGGGTGAACACGCTCTCCGCCCCCCGGGCCTCGTTCTTCCCGGGCGCGAACGTGATTGTTGTGACGGCGGACATCAAAGGCCTCGCTGTACATTAAAAAGCGAAGGCGCACAAATGCACGCCTTCACCCAACACACAAATTATAATCAATGTGGCCACCAACCCAAAGTGGCCAGTATATATGGTCATTGCGTATGCAATGTAACCTTCGTCCTTGAGGCCAACAGCAATGTTAGAAATACCAGCAACATACTTCGTCAATTGGTTGTTCAACGCTTGCGTGCCTATGTTGCGAGAAACGCCCGTTCAGCCTTTCGGCCTGTACTTGCTGAAGTCTTTCCATACTCTCGTCGAGCAGGCTGTCGTCGGCTTGCAGGCCCTTCGACTCAAAACGTAGCACACAGTCGGGGTCGATAAGGTATAGCGATGCGTTTGGCATTTGCTCGCAGGTCTCGTTTACAATGCCACATTGGCGTGCAACAGACAGCCCCGAATCGTTGATTATAGGCAGATTCTCGACAAGCGCACGGCGAGAGTCGTCGTTGGCAAGACCTTTCAGGCTTCGTTGCCATTCAAGGTCGTTCGACATTCCGCTCGACGACAGCCCAATCACCTGGCAGTTCTTCTTTTCAAGCGATTCCGCCAATTGAAGGAAACAATCCTTTTGCGACTCGGTGCTGAACATTTCCACAGGATTGGTGACTATGGCCATCCATTGACCCTTGAAGTCCGACGGGAAGCCTATCTTGCGAGTTGTCGCCACAGCGTAGAACGACGTAATCTTGTCGCCAACTTTCAGTTGGGTGTTGTTTGTTTCCATATCTCAATTTTTAGTGATGCGTCAAAGGGCTGGCGCTTTTTTGTTGAATCTGTCATTAAAACAAACCATTTTGTTTTTTGTTCAAAATAGTTGCCAATTATTTTGTTAATCATTGAATGTCAGGCAAAAATGCAGTGTTTTTTTTATGTCGATGCAAAAACCGCACATTATTTTATAAGGGTAAATAACGGGTTAAAAGGCAATTTTTCGTGATTAAAAAACTATCTTGCGGGCCGAAAACTGACACAAATGGAAAAGGTAAGGGCAAAAAAGAATCTCGGACAGCATTTCCTTAAGGACCAGGGTATTGCATCAAACATTGCCAATGGCTTTATCGACGGTGCACCCAACCTGATACTTGAGATTGGTCCAGGAATGGGCATACTCACGCGTCATTTGCTCAAGCGCCCCAATGCCGAAGTACACGTTGTGGAGATTGACCACGAGTCGGTTGTGTGGCTACAGTCGGAGATGCCAGAGTTGGGCAACAACATTATCGAGGGCGATTTCCTCAAACTCGATTTGCCGTCGCTTTTCAGCCAGCCCATTTCGGTGGCGGGCAATTTTCCTTACAACATATCGAGCCAGATACTGTTCAAGATAGTGGAGAACAGGCAGATGATACCGCAAATGGTGGGTATGTTCCAAAAGGAGGTGGCCGAACGTGTTGCGTCAAAGCCTGGTTCAAAGGTGTACGGAATATTGAGCGTACTGTTGCAGGCATATTATGACATCGATTATCTGTTCACTGTCCACGAGAACGTATTCGACCCGCCACCAAAGGTGAAGTCGGGCGTGATAAGGCTTGTGCGCAACAAGGTTGAGAAACTGCCCTGCGATGAGCAACTTTTCACCAAAGTTGTCAAGACAGGGTTCAATCAACGGCGCAAGACATTGTCAAACAGCCTTAAACCCATATTGGGAGATGTAAAGTCGGACTTGCCGATATTCAGACAACGACCTGAACAATTGAGTGTAGAGGAGTTTGTCGAACTCACAAACATTATTGAGGATCTATTAAAAAAGTAGAAAATGCGATTTGAACTAAACAAGGAATTTGTAGACCAATTGCAAGTCGCCATTCAAGAGCGTAGCGACGAGTCGATAAAGGCAATGGTGTCGGAATTGCACCCTGCCGACGTTGCCGAAATATTCAGCGAACTCGAGCCCGACGATGCCCACTACCTGTTCGACCTGCTTCCGCCTGAACTTACAGCCGACGCAATCATCGAACTTGAAGAGGACGACCGTGAGGAACTGCTCAAGAACCTGCCTGGACAGGAAATTGCGCACGTCGTCATCGAGCATATGGATTCCGACGACGCCGCCGACGTCATTTCCGAATTGCCTGAAGAAAAGCAGGACGAGGTCCTTTCAAACATTAGCGACATTGAGCAGGCTGGCGACATTGTCGACCTTCTGAACTACGACCCTGACACGGCTGGTGGACTTATGGCCACCGAAATGATAAGTGTCAACGAGAACCTGACGGTGCGCAACTGCGTTGAGGAAATCCGCAAGCAGGCACCCGATGTAGGCGAGTTTTTCTACGTCTATGTTGTCGATGACCAGGAAGTGCTGAAGGGTATGTTGCCATTGAACAAACTGCTGTTGGCCAACGACAACCAAAAAATAAAGAGCATCATTGAAGACATCATCTCTGTAAAGACCGACGACGACTGCGAGGATGTGGCAAACATTATGCGCAAGTACGATATGGTGTCAATCCCTGTAGTTGACTCTATTGGCAGGCTGAAAGGCCGTATCACCATCGACGACGTTGTCGATGTGATTAAGGAAGAGGCTGAAGAGGATTACCAGTTGATGTCTGGTATCACGGGCGACGTCGATTCGAGCGACTCTGTGTTCAAGTTGACAAAGGCCCGTATCCCTTGGCTGTTGATTGGTTTGGCGGGCGGAATACTTGCATCGCTTGTCATTGGCGGATTCGACTGCCAACTGGTTCAGCATCCCGAACTGGCGTTTTTCATAACAATGATTGCCGCTATGGGCGGAAATGTAGCCATTCAGTCATCGTCCATAATAGTGCAAGGATTGGCAAACAACTCGCTTGGCTTTGACTCTGCTGGCCGCAAATTGCTGAAGGAGATAATGGGTGCGTTGCTCAATGGCTTGATTGTTGCCAGTCTGGCCGTTATATATAATGTAGTGGTGGGGCATTCATTTGCACTGACGCTAACGGTGAGCATATCGCTGGTGACTGTTGTGCTTTTTGCCGCCATTGTCGGAACCGCGCTTCCGTTGCTTTTTGAAAAGATACACATTGACCCTGCCGTCGCCACTGGCCCGTTCATCACTACCATAAACGACATTATGGGTATGGTGTTCTATTTCTGCATAGCACGTTGCTGCTACTCATTGTTCCTGTAGGCAAGGTTGAAATAAAATGTTGAAAACTTTTTAGGTCGAAAAAGTTTGCATCGTTGCTGGAAATTATGTAACATTGAAAGTATTTTGATTGTTAGATAAGATTTCTTGCAAGAAAGCCTTTCAGTGCCACCAACCTGAAAGGCTTTTTTAAATCAAATAATATTATGAAAATTGGCGAAATAACAAACTTCCTTGAAACCGTAGCCCCGTTGGCTATGCAGGAGTCATACGATAATGCGGGCCTGATTGTAGGCGACAGGCAGACTGAAGCCACAGGCGCACTTATCAGCCTCGATGTCACTGAAGATGTTGTAGATGAGGCAATATCGCTTGACTACAATCTCATTATCGCCCATCATCCGTTTGTGTTTGGCGGCTTGAAACGGTTCAATGGGTCAAATTACGTTGAGCGCACGCTTATCAAGGCAATAAAGAACGACATTGCCGTATATGCCTCGCACACCAATCTCGACAATATGCTCGTGAACGGTGTCAACAGCAAGATAGCGCAGAAAATCGGCCTGACCGACGTCAAGATACTTGCACCAATGGGCAACAGTCTGTGCAAGATAGTCACCTTTGTCCCGCAAAAACACGCCGAAGCAGTCCGTGAGGCAATGTTCAGCGCGGGAGCGGGGTGCATTGGCAATTACGGCAGTTGCAGTTACATCGCACAGGGACAAGGCACGTTCAAGGCGCAGGAAGGCTGCAACCCGTTTGTGGGCGAGATAGGCAGGATTCATTTTGAAGATGAAACCAAAATTGAGACCATAGCGCCAAAATATCTGGTTGGAAAGGTGCTGGACGCACTGTGCAAGACCCATCCATACGAGGAGCCAGCATACGACATTTACCCGCTCGACAACAAGTTCGATATGGTTGGAAGCGGCATTGTGGGCAATTTGCCACAGCCTGAAGATGCACAGGATTTTCTGCTTCGTGTCAAGGAAACGTTCAGTTGCGGGGTGATAAGGCACACCCGGCTTCCGCAAACACCCATTTCAAGGGTTGCCGTATGCGGTGGCGCTGGCAGTTTCCTTGTAAATGACGCCGTCCGTTCGGGAGCCGACATACTTCTGACAGCCGACATCAAGTATCATCAGTTCTTCGACGCCCCGTATCCCTTTGTTTTAGCCGACATTGGGCATTATGAAAGCGAACAGTTTACAAAAGAACTTTTTTATGAATTAGTTAAAGGAAAATTTACTAATTTTGCGGTTCAATTGGCGAAAGTAAATACAAATCCAATAAAATACGTATAACGCAATGGATGAGAAAAATCAAAAAGTTGAAGTTCCAATGGAACAAAAGTTGAAGAACCTCTATGACCTTCAACAAGTTCAGACTGAAATCAACAAAATCAAGAGTTTGCGTGGCGAACTTCCACTTGAAGTGCAAGACCTTGAGGACGAACTTGCAGGATTGAGCACCCGCATCGAGAATCTTAAGGAAGAAGTCAAGACTATTGAGCAAAACATTGTAAACGAGAAGCATAAGATTGCTCAATCGCAAGAAGATATCAAGAAATATCAATCGCAACAAGACAATGTCCGCAACAACCGCGAATATGATTCCTTGTCAAAGGAGATTGAATTCCAGTCACTTGAAATTGAATTGAGCGAAAAGCACATTCGTGAGTTCAATGCCGATTTGGAACACAAGAAAGAACAAATTGAAAGTTCTGAAACCAAATACGCTGAACGCAACAGCGACCTTGAAATGAAGCGTGGCGAACTTGACAGCATCATTTCTGAAACTCAAAAGAAGGAAGACGAACTTCTTGCAAAGGAAGCAGAGATTGAGAAACTCATCGACGAGCGTTACCTTACCGCATTCCACCGCATCAGCGGCAATGTCCGCAA
This sequence comes from uncultured Bacteroidota bacterium, assembly GCA_937885735.1. The sequence continues at coordinate 5,860 of CALABN010000220.1, forward strand.
CGGCTTGGCAGTTGTAACCGTTCAACGTGATGCTTGCGGCGGTTGCTTCAACAAGATTCCACCACAGCGTCAAGTAGATATCCGTTCACGCAAGCGCATCATCGTTTGCGAGTACTGCGGCCGTATTTTGGTTGACGCAGGCTTGGCTGAATTGTAATAAAAGGCTATCAATAAAAAACAGGGATTGTCCGTCGGGCAATCCTTTTTTTTGTCCATTAGCCAAACAAAACGTATTTTCAAGGCGCAAAATATGGATAGACTGGCAAAAACGATATGTGCATTTTTCC
>CALABN010000221.1 GCA_937885735.1 uncultured Bacteroidota bacterium
AATCTACTCGATAAAAATTCAAAAATCTCTCGAAATCAATTTATAGAACCCACCTTAAAACACAATAACAGACATGGCAACAGTAAAACCATTTAAAGGTGTTCGTCCACCAAAAGAACTAATTGAAAAATTGGCCTGCCTCCCATACGACGTAATGAATTCGGAAGAAGCAGCAAAGATGGCCGAAGGCAAACCTGAAAGCCTATTGCACATCACCCGTGCCGAGATTGACTGCCCTGCAGGCACCGACATCCATTCTGAAACCGTTTACAACAAGTCAGTTGAGAATTACAAGAAATTCAAGGAAAACGGATGGCTGGTTCAAGACAGCGAAGCAAAATTCTACATCTACGCACAGACCATGAATGGCCGCACACAATATGGAATTGTCGGTGCAGCCGCTTGCGAAGACTACAACACAGGCATAATCAAGAAACATGAACTTACTCGTCCAGACAAGGAAGAAGACCGCATGGTCCTCACCCGCTACCTGAACGCCAACATCGAACCTGTATTCTTCTCATACAAGGCCGTTCCTGAAATCGACGCCATAGTTGCCGACATTGTGAAAAACCAAAAGCCAGACTACGACTTTGTCGCTGAAGACGGCTTTGGACACACATTCTGGCCAATCAACAACCCTGAAACCAACAAGCGCATCGAAGAATTGTTTGCGACAAAGGTTCCTTACAGCTATGTGGCCGACGGTCACCACCGCACCGCAGCTGCAGCACGCATAGGCATAGAAAAGAAAGGACAGAATCCAAACCATACTGGCAAGGAAGAGTACAACTTCTTCATGGCAGTCCACTTCCCTGACAATCAGTTGAACATTATTGACTACAACCGTGTATGCAAGGATTTGAACGGTTTAAGTGAAGCCGACTTCCTGCAAAAACTTGAAAAATGCTTTACCGTGACCAAAATGGGCGCAGACATCTACAAGCCTTCAAAACTTCACGAATTCAGCATGTACATGTCGGGCAACTGGTACAAACTAAACTCAAAGCAAGGCACTTACAACGACCAGGACCCAATTGGCGTACTTGACGTAACCATTCTTTCAAACCATGTTCTGGACGACATTCTTGGTGTCAAGGACCTTCGCACTACAACACGTGTGGAATTTGTTGGCGGAATCCGCGGCTTGGGCGAGCTTAAACGTCGTGTTGACAACGGCGAGATGAAATGTGCATTCGCACTATACCCTGTTTCAATGAGCCAATTGATAAACATTGCCGATTCTGGCAACATAATGCCACCAAAAACCACTTGGTTTGAACCAAAATTGCGTTCTGGCTTGGTTATTCACGAATTGTAACAGCATATACTGACAATATTATTCATTGCCCATCAATGGTTTACAGCCATTGATGGGCTTTTTGTCAATAAGAAAGACAAAAAAAGTTTCCTTATTGGCGGTTTTTTATATTTTTGACATCGTTCAAGAAAAAACAATTAAATGGACAAAGCAGTTAATACAGCCACTATTCTAATGCACTGCGACGACCAAATAGGCATTGTCGCAAAAGTGACTGAATTCATTCAAAATAACAGAGGAAACATTTTGGCCCTCGACCAACACGTTGACCACGAAGAAGGACAATTCTTCATGCGCATTATGTGGGATTTGGCTGAATTTGTAATCCCGAAAGACAAGATTCAAGACTACTTCCAGACATTGATAGCATCAGCTTACAACATGCAATTCAAAATCTATTTTTCAGAGGACAAGCCACGTATGGCCTTGTTTGTTTCGAAAATGGACCATTGCCTGTTTGACATTTTGGCTCGCTATCAAGGCCGCGAATGGAACGTTGAAATTCCTGTTGTGATAAGCAATCACGAGGATTTGCGCCCTGTAGTGGAACATTTCGGAATACCATTCCATTGTTTCCCTATCACAAAGGAAAACAAAGAGGAGCAAGAAGCCAAAGAGTTGGAACTACTTGAAAAATACAATATTACATTTGTTGTACTGGCACGTTACATGCAAGTCATTTCGTCCAACTTCATCAGCAAATATCCTAACAAGATTATCAACATACATCACTCCTTCCTGCCTGCATTCACTGGCGCAAAACCTTATCATGCAGCATACAAGCGTGGTGTGAAGATTATCGGCGCAACATCGCATTATGTGACAACCGACCTTGACGAAGGACCTATCATTGAACAGGACGTGACACGCATCACTCACCGCGACACAGTGGACGACTTGGTGTTGAAAGGCCGTGACCTGGAAAAAATTGTGCTTTCAAGGGCAATAAAGTTGCACATTCAACGCAGAACTTTGGTTTACAACAATAAAACAATCATTTTTGCATAACTTATTATTACTACAAAATAACTTAAACAAACTTTATTATGAAGCATTTATTGACAATCGCATTGATGGCAATGGCTTTCAGCCTAAATGCACAGGAAGTTGCTCCTGAAGATTTAATCAACCAAGGCAACAGTGCAGTTCAACTTAAGGATTTCAAAGGCGCTTACGCTCTTTACACTCAAGCATTCGACCTTTATGAGAAGAAAGGCAGAGCAAACGAAATCAAGCCAGAAATTGTTTACAACGCAGGCTACTGCGCACAAAAGGCAGGCTTGAACGACGAGGCTATCCCTTACTTGCAAAAGGCTATCGAGGCTGGTGTTTACGAAGCAAAGCCTTATATGTATCTTGCAAATGCCTACAAGGCAAAAAAAGACAACGAGACATATGAAAAGACTCTTGAAGAAGGTCTTGCAAAATATCCAGACGACGCAAGCCTAAAGAAATTGATGGCTAACGTTTATGTTCAAAAGAGCAACGCTTTCTACAAGGAAGGCAACAACATCAAGAAGGCTGCAAACGAAAGCGGCTTGAATGCAAGCGACACTGTTGCATTCTATGCTGAATACGCAAAAGCCGACGCTGAATTTGCAAAAGCTCTTCCTCTTGCAGAAAAGGCATACCAACTTGACAGCAAGAACAAGAACGCATTGAAGATTTTGATGAACATCTACACTGCAATGGAAAAGCAAGAAGATGCAGACCGCATCAAGGCTGAATTGGACGCTCTGCAGAAATAATTGACAACAATTCAATCACAAAAAAACGCGTTTGAAATTCAAACGCGTTTTTTTGTGTCTATATGTAAACCTGACTCCTATTTCAGCTTGGCCACCAAGCGCCGGGTTGTACCCACCTGCTCCTCCGTTATTTCGGAACAATAACCATTGATTAGCATAACAGAAATCTCGTCAACGCCGTCAGCTTCGAGCAACGAAGTTGTACAGTTCTCCTGACTTATTTCCAGTGTGAGACTGTAGTCCTTTTCTGAAAAGTTATACATAACATTGATATTTCCACTGAAAGGCATAATGTTTGTCAAAAATTCCTCAAGAAGCAGTTCCAAAGTGTTGATTTTGTCAACCAATGAATGTTTCTGGCAGAAATACTCAATCTTTCCGTTCATTTGGTAAAGGTCGTAATCGCGCGACACTATGTTGAACTCGACACTCTTAATCTTATTTACAAACACCTGTGTGGCAATATTTTGAGGATGCTCAAATATCTGTTCAGGTGTTCCGTCCTCACAAATTTCGCCATTGCAAAGGAACAGGATTCGCGAACTGACTTCACGGGCAAAGTTCATCTCGTGAGTGGCAATAACCATAGTGTGTCCTTCCTTGGCAAGTTTGCGAATAACACTCAACACCTCACTGACCATAGTCGGGTCGAGTGCCGATGTGGGCTCGTCCATAAGGATGATATCAGGATGCATTGCCAGGCAACGGGCTATTGCCACACGCTGAAGTTGACCGCCAGACAGATTTTTTGAATAACAGTCGGCCTTGCCAGCCAAACCAACCATACGCAAGAATTCCATTCCCTGTTCGTTGGCTTCCTGACTGCTCAATTTCAGCAATTTGCGCGGACCCAATGTAACATTCTCAAGAACCGTGTAATTTTCGAACAGGTTGTAGGACTGGAACACCATTCCCACTTTTTGGCGAATCTGCGTGAGATTGGCTTTTGAATCAGTAATGTCGACACCCAACACTTCAACCTTGCCCGATGTCGGTTTCTCCAATCCATTCAGGCAACGCAAGAACGTGCTTTTGCCACAACCCGAAGGCCCTATGATGGAAACAACCTCGCCCTTGTTTATAGTGCAATTCAAATCGTGCCAGACTGATGTGGCCTGACCGTTGTTGTTGTATTGCTTCGAAAGATTGGAAACAGATATCATCACCCTACCATTTGAATTTAATTCTATCAAGCAAGACACTTGCAATCCACGCTGTCAGGAAATAGACAAGTGATATGAATATCAACGTGAAAAATTCATCAAACGAACGGCTGCGAATGATGTCGGCAGCCTTGGTCAAGTCGAGAATGGCAATATAGCCGACAATGGACGTGTTCTTGATGAGCGACACTACAGATGCCTTATATATTGGCAGCAAATGCTTGAGCGATTGTGGCGCGACAACATACAGCAACGCCTGCAACTTGGTGAATCCCAATGCATAGCACGCTTCCGTCTGACTCTTGCCAATATTCTTTATTGACACATAAAACATATTGCTGACATACGCCGAAAAATTGATTGCGAAAGCAAAACTTGCAACCTTTATTGGCGAAAGGCTTGTCTCGGCAAACACTATGTAGAACATTATCATCAACAAGACAAGCATTGGAATGCCGATGATGGCCTTGAAATAAATATCGCCAAAAACACGGCCGAACTTGCCACCATCCAAGGCAAGGAAACATATTGCCAACCCAAACAATGGTCCAAAAAGAATTGCAAAGAACGATATGTTAATTGTTGTTATAAAGCCTTGAACAAGAAGTTGGTATCTCTTTTCAACTATCAGGTTGTTTTTGATGCTGCCAGATATTCTGTCTATCAACGACAAATTAACATCAGATTGGCGACTGACGGTGGCACAAACCACTTTTGATTCGATATAACTATCAGAGAATGAAACAATGTTTGACCTTTCGGGTGTAATTGACAATGTGCTGATTAAAAGGTCGCACTTTCCACTGTTCAAGTACGGAATCATAGCATTGAAGGCTATTGTTGTCATCTTGACAGGACGATTTAGATACTGTCCAAAACGAAGCATCAAATCGGGTTCAAAGCCTTCAAGTTGCGTTTCTGCCATAATGGTATAGCACGACAACACTCCGTTCATACCGACAAGCAACGGCTCGGCATCTGATTCTATCTGAATGTCGGGCATCGCGCATCTGGAATTCTCGCCAAACCAGTTTTCGCGCATCTGGTTCAATGTGCTGTCCGACTTAATCTTATGCAGAAATTCATTGAATTGCTGTTTCAAAGAGGTTTCGTCACTGCGAAAAGCGACTGCAAGGGTGTCAACCGACACATTGCTGTCTATTACAACAATTTGTGAATTAAGGCTATACAGATAATCGATATTTTGCTCCAAAGTGAGAATGGCATCGCACTTACCTGAAGAAAGTGCATAGTCCAAAGAGGCTAAACTATTCAACTGCAACACATTGGCATTTGGATACTGCTTACGGACGCAAGCATCGTGGCTAGTATTGACCAACACGCCAATCTTGCAACCGTCCAAATCGTCGACAGATGTAACCTGACGACAATCAGGGCTGGCACAAGAACTGAATACCAGCAAAATAGACAATATCAAAATGTATTGGCCTCGCATTTTCATACAAACAACATTGCTAAAATAACAATTTACAGGCTACAAAACACATTGTTGCAGTACCGATTTCGATTCTGGACCACAATTCATCACCAAATCAATGATTGAAAGGTTCGGAATAAAGCCGAAACGCTCGTCGAACACTTGTGTATATGGTCTTGCGACAAAATGCTCATCTTCAACTTGATGCGACTGCTTTGGATGAATTATGCAACGGTAATCGGGACAATCTGGCTCTTTGACAAAGTCATCGGTCAATGACGAATTATTGCTCATTTTCAACCATTTAAAACATATATATGTTTTCCTGGTTCATCATCCCATATCTCACCATCGTACGAATACTCAATGGTATAGGTAGCTTCGCCTTCGGGTACAACGGCAGCGAACTTAATCTCATAGTCGTTGATAGCCTCTTCACCATCAGCAGCGGGGGTAAGGAAGGAGAAGACCATCTC
>CALABN010000222.1 GCA_937885735.1 uncultured Bacteroidota bacterium
CTGTTCAACACATCGATGGTGAATGAGATCTATGACAATGCCTTTGTCGGCTATAAGTTCGGCTATGCATCCGCCGAGACCGACAACTACATGCCATTGTCGCTCGAACTGGCACATTCGCTGCTGCTAGAGCTGGCTGCCATCCGTCGCGAGGGCAAGGTGATGACATATCTTCGTCCGGATGCAAAAAGCCAGGTCACCATTGAGTACGACGACAACAACCAGCCAAAGCGCATCGACACAATCGTAATCTCGACTCAGCACGACGAGTTCGATGCCGATGAGCCAATGTTGGCAAAAATCAAGCAGGATGTCCGCGACATTCTCATTCCACGCACCGTGGCCAAGTTGCCTGCACGTGTCCAGGCATTGTTCGACGGCAGTTTCACATTGCACGTCAACCCGACCGGCAAGTTCGTCATTGGCGGACCTCACGGCGATACAGGTCTTACAGGCCGCAAGATTATTGTTGATACCTACGGTGGCAAGGGTGCCCACGGCGGTGGCGCATTCTCTGGCAAGGACCCATCAAAGGTTGACCGTTCGGCCGCATACGCTGCGCGTCACATTGCCAAGAACATGGTGGCCGCCGGTGTTGCAAGCGAGATGCTTGTCCAGGTGGCATACGCCATTGGCGTGGCAAAGCCTGTAGGCGTGTTTGTAAACACATACGGCACATCTAAAGTTAAAATGTCGGACGGCGAGATAGCAAAGAAGGTTGCCGAGATATTCGACCTTCGTCCAGCCGCCATTGAGGACCGCCTGAAGCTGCGCAATCCTATTTATGAGGAGACCGCATCTTACGGACACATGGGTCGTGAGCCAAAAACCGTAAAAAAAGTGTTCGAGTCGCCATACTCTGGCCGCAAGGAACTCACAGTGGAGCTGTTCACCTGGGAAAAACTCGATTATGTGGAGAATGTAAAAAAGGCATTTGGACTGTAGTCACGCATCGGACAATCGGGCTAGACGGCCAAGCATGTATAAATATAAATCCCGACACCATAGATGATGTCGGGATTTTTTTGTCAGGCTATGAGTGTTGTCTTCCATTATTGTTATCTGCGCAGACAAGCGAGATGGAAATTACTATGCTTATTGTTGAACAGAATGTTTGCCGAGACAGATTTTTTACCGTACAATATTGTTGCTTGTTTATGTATTAAAGACTGCAGTTTATTGTTGAAAAATAAATATTTGCATTTTCTTGCAAAATAATTTTGTTTGTTTTTTTTGACTCTCCTAAAAATTAAAAAAAACATTATAGGTTCCACAGTAGAAATAAAGTAATTTATGAAGAATATATTATTATTAATGACATTATTAGTAGGCATGTCAACATATGGGCAATATGGATTGAATATTAAAGTTGAACCATCTACCCCGAATGTTGAGGATTTAGTGTATTGTATTATCAATTCAAACCCAATTTCTGGAGAATGCTCATTTGAAATCGATTCTGTCGAGATAAGTGATTCAGTAATTAATATTCGGGGAAATTTCGATAGCAATTGTAAATGTATGGCGGATGGCATATGTGATACCATTCGAATAGGGACATTACCCCAAGGAAAATATTTATTAGTATTCACAATAACTGACAGACATTCCTTTATTGGAAATGATACTTGTATGGTATCTTTTGAAGTGACAGATGCCAATTCCATACAGCAAGGTGAGTCGCACATTTTTTCCTTCCAAAACACACCAAACCCGTTCTCGCACGAGACAGAGATAAAATATTACGTGCCAGAGAATGCCGATAATGCAGTTTTATATGTATTTTCGCTACAAGGCAACATGCTGCTCGCCAAGCCAGTCAGCCAATTGGGCAACGGCAGCATAGCCATATCGGCCAGCGAGCTGCAGCCAGGCATGTATATCTACACACTTGCAGTTGACGGGCAGGAGGCTGATTCTAAACGGATGATAATTACGGAGGAATAAAGGATTATTGCAAAGCCAGTATTGTAATGCAATATACTTGAAACGAAAAAAAGGCTGCAAAAACTTGCAGCCTTTTTTCGTTCAATGACGATTGATTATTTATTCCAAGCCTCAATCCATTTGTTATAGTCAACATTCTTCAAAGTCGGGGTAATCTCTTGGATGGCAGTATTCACCGTCTGGTCGCCGAACAGGTACTTTGCGACAAAAGCTTTTACAGCCTCAATCTGTAAATCTGAAGCTCGGCAGTGCGGGTGTTTCCCGTCGAACACGAATCCGAAGCGGTCCGATATTCCGAATGTGTCATATACCACTTCGGCACCACGGCACGATACATAGCCCGAATGGTCGCAAAGCCATTCGTAGTCGCCATTGCCAAGCACAAGCACGGCACGTGGCGCGCACATGGCCAAGATTTCGTGATGGTCGTATGGAAGCAAGTCGGCCTTGCCCTCGAAATTATCCTTTAGTGCAGGCATGAACCATGTGTAGTTTGTGTTGCAGATGCGCTCGACATTGGTGTCGGTGCGGGCAGTGAAGTCGTCGCTCACACGCCACGAGTTAATGCCGCCGCCACCCGATTCCTGGACAATGGCAAGAGCTACGCGTTCGTCAAGAGCGCTTGAATACAGTGCCATCTTGCCTGCGTAAGAGCAGCCTGTAACGGCAATGTGGCTCAAGTCGGCGTTCAGCTCCTTTGCCACAATCTCCAGACCGTCGATTATGCGGCTCACACCCCATGCCCACGCGCTATAGTTGCCGTTGGCACGGGCATCAGGGTACAATTTATAGTATTTGGCACTATCGTCGCGCACTGCCTGGTGGCTGCTGCGGATAACCTGGTCGTGGTCAAAAGGCACCTGTATGCAACCTTTGAACAGTTCGGGTGAAAGCGACCCTGTGCCACTGAACCGTCCCATGCCAATGCTGATTGGGAACGGGCCATCGCCAGTTTTCGGTATGCGCAGACGGCTTGTAAGCGTCAGCGTCTCGCCATTATGCTTCACAACCACGGTCAGCACGCTGTCTTTAAGCGAGGCAGTCACTTCTTCTGGCTTGTCAGGCTTTTGGCCTATTTCGTAGAACTCTATTTCCGACTTTACCTCGTTTCGGCGACGTTCCCAATCTGCAAAATTAGTAGAGCGGCCGCTGCCGTCAGACCAGGCGAACGGGTCGGGCAGCATTTTGCACGAAGTTAGTTTTTCGGGAGCGACATATTCGATTTTCTTCAAATCGGCACCCGTGTTTTCCGCATTGTAGACAAGCGGAAGCTGTTGTGCAGTTGATGTGCCTCCAATAGAGGCAAGTCCGCACACAATGGTCAATAGATTGAAAGTCTTCATTTCTGGTTTTATTTTTTTAACGTTCACAAATTTAACAAACAAGCCATATGCGAGGGTGTATTCTTTGACATAAATAGGTGTGTGTTTTAAAACAATGGTGCAAATTGCAAGGAAGAGATTTATGAACTTACATTAATCGAAGTTTTTTTATTTTTGAAAAATCAAAAGAAGAAAAAATGTTGGTTCATTACATATTATTAATAGTGTTGCTGTTGTTCGCGCTTTTCTTTGCGGCAATGGAAGTGGCTTTTGTGTCCGCCAACGACCTTCGTATAGAACTCGACAAGAAGCAGGACCGTCACTTTTCGCAGGTTGTGGAATTGTTTATGGACAATCCCGCACAGTACTATTCAACAATGGTGATAGGCAATTTGACCGTAATGGTGTCGCTGGCAGCGTTGTTGTCCGATTGTGACTTCGCCTGGTTGCCGTTTGCTGGCAATTTCTGGCTTTTGGTAGCGGTGCAGGTTGTTGGCGCAAGCGCCCTATACCTGATTGCTGGCGAGATACTTCCGAAACTCATTTTCAATCGTGAGTCCAACAATATGCTCAAGTCAATATCGTTGCCAGTGTCGGTTTTCTACTATCTTTTTTATTTGCTGTCGCGATTGGTCTATCACGTGTCACGTTTTTGGGCAAACATTTTTTCGCGAATCAAGACAACCGAGAACAACGAATTATATTGGGGAGCAGTCGATTGGGACGGTCTTTCCGATGAACAGGTCAGCGATGATGATGAATCTAATGACGTGAAGTTGTTCCGCAATGCCCTCGATTTTTCGAGTGTTAAATTGCGTGAGTGTATGGTGCCTCGTCCAGAAATTGTGGCCATATCAGTCAACGACAGTGTCGACACTCTCAAGAAACTGTTTGTCAGTTCCGGGCTGTCACGCATATTGGTTTACAATGGCTCTATTGACAACATTGTAGGCTTTGCACATTCCATATCAATGTTTCAGCACCCAGACAGCATTATGTCCATAACCCGTAATCTTCCGATAGTGCCCGAGTCGATGCCAGCCAACAAGTTACTTGCGCTTTTCACGCAAAAGCACAGGAGCATGGCGCTTGTGGTTGATGAGTTTGGAGGCACTTCAGGAATCGTCACAATGGAGGATATACTTGAGGAGATTGTAGGCGACATTCAGGACGAGCATGACAAGAAGCGTTACCGTGAGCACCGTTATTCAGCCAACCATTTCCAGTTTTCTGCCCGTTTGGAGATTGACTACATCAATGAAAAATACGAACTAGAATTGCCGGTGTCGGAAGAATACGAGACCTTGGCAGGTTTGATATTGTCGCATTTCGGGGCAATCCCTAAAATCCAGGACGTGGTCTCGTTTGACAATTACCGATTTACCATTCTGCGTGCGACTTCCACAAAAATCGAATTGGTCGACCTTGTAGTGGAATAGTGCTTCCTAATTTGCAGCGTAGGTGAAAAGCACAAAAAAACAATTTGCTTGTAGTCTATGCGGCAATTATTTAGCCACAAACCAATAATCGGCACGTATGGCAATCATATATGTAACTATTATACATATGTATGCCAACAACATACAAATACGCTCACAAAAAATCCTTTTTTAAATGCGGAATGTAAATTTTACTATATTCGTAGCCTAAAATTTTGAATAAAATCTTAACAAATAAAAAATGGCAACTTTACAGAAAATACGTGATCACGCCGGTACTTTGGTAACGATCATCGTCGCACTAGCCTTATTGGCATTTATCGTTGGTGACCTTTTCAAGGCCGACGGAACATTTGGTAGTTCAAGAAACAATGTAGGTGAGATAGCAGGAAATGACATTCCTATCCAATTCTATCAAGCCAAGGTTGATGAAAATACAGAACTTTACAAGCAAAACACACAACAGACTTCATTGGAATCTGCCGTTATTGACCAAATTCAAGACCAGACATGGGAACAACTTGTCCGTCAATATGTAATTGAGGAAGAATATGCAAAGGCAGGCATCAATGTAACACCTGAGGAGTTGTTTGACATGGTTCAAGGCAACTTTATCGATCCTCAAGTTAAGCAAATTCCTATCTTCCAAGATCAGGAGACAGGTCAGTTCGACCGCAATCTTGTCGTTCAATTCCTAAAGAATATGGATCTTGATCCAAGTGGACAAGCAGCAAGTTCATGGGCTTCATTTGAAAAGAGCCTTGTTGAAAATAAGAAGGATCAAAAATTCTTGTCGCTTGTAGGTATGGGCATGTATGCAACTGGTTTGCAGGCTCAAGCCGAGGCAGATGCCAAGAACATAAAATATGATTTCGACTACATTCAGTTGCGCTATTCTTCAGTTGCCGACTCAACTGTTAAAGTTTCTGATAGCGACTTGAAGTCTTATTACAATTCTCACAAGTCAGATTTCGAGCAAGAGGAATCTCGCGATATTTATTATGTAGTGTTTCCAATTGTTGCTTCTGACGAAGATGCAAAGGAAACAATGGAATGGGCTGAAGACCTCAAGGAAGAGTTCAGCACCAAGAGCGAGGATGCACTTGAGCAGTTTGTCAACCTTGAGTCAGAAATTCCTTTCAATGGGAAATACCTTTCTCAAGATGAGCTTTCAGCACCAGTAGCTGGTTTGTTTGATGCTGCAAACGGCACCGTAGTCGGTCCTTTCGAGGAAGATGGTTTTGTCAAGTTGGCCCGTAAGATTGGTTCGGCAAAGGTTGCTGATTCGGTCGAGGCACGTCACATACTGATTCGCCCTTCAGCAACATTGTCTGATGATGCTGCAAAGGAAAAGGCAGACAGCATCATGAAAGCCATTAAGAAAGGTGCTTCATTTGCTGAAATGGCCGAGAAATTCTCTGAAGATGGTTCTGCACAAGATGGTGGCAACCTTGGTTGGTTCACTGAAGGTACAATGGTAAGCGAATTCAACGACGCTTGCTTTGGTGGCAAAAAGGGTGACATTGTTGTAGTTAAGACACAATTTGGATACCATGTTGTAGAAATCCAAAACCAGACAGCACCAATTCAAAAGGTTAAGATTGCTGTTGTGGCACATGAAATATCAGCCAGCAACAAGACAGTTGACGCCATATATACTAACGCAAGCCGTTATGGAAGCAACAACCGCAGCTTGGAAGCATTTGTCGCAAATGCTGACAAGGAAGGCCTGACATTGCGTTCAGCAAACGTTAAACGTGACGATCGCCGTTTGGCAAACTTCGACAATCCTCGTCAAGTTATCCGTTGGGTTTACAAGGCAAGCAAGGGTGAAATGTCTGAAATATTTGAGCTTGACGGCCAATTTGTTTTGGCAATGGTATCTGGAATTCACAAGGAAGGTGTTGCTTCATTTGAAGAAGTCAAGTCTGACATTTATTTAAATGTTATGATTGAGAAGAAGTCTGAATATCTTTTGGCAAAAATGAAGGAGGCAAGCACTGGAGCGTCTACTCTTCAGGTTATTGCCGACAAACTTGGTGATCAGGTTAAGGAGGCAAAAAGCGCTACATATTCTTCTTATTCTATTGCTACTGTTGGTGTGGAACCAGAAGTTCAGGCAGCAATGGTTACCTTGCCAGAACAGAAAATCAGCGAGCCTATCAAGGGTAATGCTGGTGTTTACCTGATCCAGGTTAAGTCTTCGGTTAAACCAGAAGATGTTGATTTGGCACGTGAGCGTATGGTTCTTCAACGTACAAATATGTCAAAAGCTGGTTATCAAGTTCTTTCTGCAATTGAAAAGGCTTCTGACATCGAAGACAATCGTTCAAATTTCTATTAGTAGATAACTTTCAAATCATAAAAAGGTTGGGCTATACCCAACCTTTTTTATTATTTTAGGCACATCATTTTGAAAATTAATCGGGAAACATAGTATGGATAAAAAAGTTGCGCTTATTACTGGAATTACAGGTCAGGATGGTTCGTTCCTGGCAGAGTTTCTTCTTGAAAAGGGATATGAGGTACATGGCATCATGCGCCGTTCATCGTCATTCAACACAGGTCGTATAGAGCACTTGTATCTTGATGAGTGGGTACGTGACATGAAGCAAAAGCGCTTGATAAACCTTCACTATGGCGATATGACCGATTCAAGTTCCTTGATAAGGATTATCCAGTTGGTTCAACCTGACGAAATATACAATTTGGCCGCACAAAGTCACGTAAAGGTGTCGTTTGACGTGCCTGAATATACAGCAGAGGCCGATGCAATCGGAACGCTTCGATTGTTGGAGGCTGTCCGCATCCTGAGTTTGGAAAAGAAATGCAAGTTGTATCAGGCTTCAACATCAGAGTTGTTCGGCTTGGTGCAGGAAGTGCCGCAAAAGGAAACGACGCCATTCTATCCACGCAGCCCTTACGGCGTCGCAAAGCAATATGGTTTCTGGATTACGAAGAATTACCGTGAGTCGTACGGAATGTTCGCCTGCAACGGCATATTGTTCAATCACGAGAGCGAACGACGTGGCGAGACTTTCGTAACACGCAAGATTACGTTGGCCGCAGCCCGCATCGTTCAAGGCTATCAGGACAAATTGTATCTGGGAAACCTTAATTCGTTGCGCGACTGGGGTTACGCAAAGGATTATGTTGAGTGCATGTGGCTTATCCTTCAGCAAGAAAATCCTGACGATTTTGTCATTGCAACAGGCGAATATCACACTGTCCGCGATTTCTGCACATTGGCATTCAAGAACTTGGGCGTAGAACTCAAGTGGGAAGGCGAAGGTGTCGATGAGAAAGGCATCGACAAGGCTACTGGCAAAGTATTGGGTGAGGGTGATCCAAAGTATTTCCGCCCTGCCGAAGTTGACCAGTTGCTTGGCGACCCAACAAAGGCAAAAACTCAATTGGGTTGGAATCCTCGCAAGACATCATTCGAAGACTTGGTCAAGATTATGGTTGAGCACGATATGAAATTTGTGAAGAAACTGTATCTAAAATCACAAATGGAAGACTAGTAATTTCTGTAACAATGGAAAAGAATAGTAAGATTTACGTTGCAGGACATCGTGGAATGGTTGGTTCTGCCATTGTCCGCGAGTTGCAGCGTCAAGGTTACAACAACATCATAACACGCACCCATAAGGAACTTGACCTTTGCCGCCAGGATGCTGTGGAGGCATTTTTCGCCGCTGAAAAACCCGAATATGTGTTTCTCGCCGCTGCAAAAGTTGGAGGAATCATTGCCAATCAAAACGCTTTGGCCGACTTCATGTACCAAAACATGATTTTGGAGATGAACGTGATTCATTCGGCTTGGCAAAACGGTTGCAAGAAACTTGAATTTTTGGGTTCCTCGTGCATCTATCCACGTATGGCCCCACAGCCAATGCAGGAATCTTGCTTGTTGACTTCTGAACTTGAGAAGACCAACGAAGCTTATGCTTTGGCAAAGATTTCGGGATTGAAATACTGTGAATTTCTCAATCGCCAGTATGGCACCGACTATATAAGTGTGATGCCTACAAATCTTTATGGACCAAACGACAATTATCACCCAACTCATAGCCATGTGTTGCCTGCCTTGATTCGCCGTTTCCATGAGGCGAAGGAGTCGGGGGCGACATCAGTCACTTGCTGGGGCGATGGCAGTCCGTTGCGCGAATTCCTTTATGTTGACGACTTGGCTAACCTGTGTGTGTTCCTCATGAACAACTACAGTGGCAACGAGACAGTCAACGCAGGAACTGGCAAGGAATTGACAATTAAGGAACTGACTGAACTTGTGGCAAAGGTCATTGGCTATAAGGGCGAAATTTTGTGGGATTCTTCCAAACCCAACGGCACGCCGCGCAAGTTGCTCGATGTTTCGAAAGCCGAAAAACTGGGTTGGAAATATAAGACAGAACTTGAAGATGGCATCCGTCTTTCGTATGAGGATTTCTTGAATAATCCTATGCGTGCGGAGAGATAATAATTATATATATGAATATTGCAATAGTTGGTACTGGATATGTCGGTCTTGTTTCGGGAACTTGCTTCGCCGAAATGGGTATCGATGTGACGTGTGTCGATATCAATCAGGAGAAAATTGACAGGCTGAAAAACGGTCAGATTCCAATTTACGAGCCAGGTCTTGACGAGATGGTGTTGCGCAATGTATCGGCAGGCCGACTGCACTTTACTACCGACTTGACAACTTGCCTTGACAACGTTGAGGTTGTCTTTTCCGCAGTTGGAACACCGCCTGACGAGGACGGAAGTGCCGATTTGCAATATGTTTTGGCGGTTGCGCGGACATTTGGACAGAATATCAAAAAGTACACCTTGCTGGTCACTAAATCGACAGTTCCTGTTGGAACTGCACAAAAGGTCAAGTCTGCAATTGAGGAAGAACTTGACAAACGTGGCGTAAATGTGGAATTTGACGTGGCATCAAATCCTGAATTTTTGAAGGAAGGTGCCGCCATACGCGACTTCATGACACCTGACCGTGTAGTTGTCGGCACTAACAGCGAGCGTGCACAAAAGACAATGTCAAGGCTTTACAAACCATTCATGCTGAATAGCGAACGAATGATTTTCACCGACATTCCTTCGGCCGAAATGATTAAATACGCAGCCAATTCAATGCTTGCCACTCGTATCAGTTTCATGAACGACATTGCAAATCTTTGCGAATTGGTTGGGGCTGATGTCAATATGGTGCGCAAAGGCATAGGCTCTGACACGCGAATTGGCAAGAAATTCCTTTATCCAGGCTGTGGATATGGCGGAAGTTGTTTCCCAAAAGATGTCAAGGCTCTGATAAAGACAGCCGAGCACAATGGATATACAATGAAGGTGCTGAAGGCTGTTGAGGAAGTTAACGAGAAGCAAAAGTCGATACTGTTCGACAAACTTTCAAAATACTACAAAGGCAACCTTAATGGCAAGACTATTGCAATGTGGGGGTTGGCTTTCAAGCCTGAAACCGACGATATGCGCGAGGCACCAGCCCTTGTCCTTATCGACAAGTTGGTGAATGCAGGATGCACGGTCAAGGTGTATGACCCTATTGCAATGGACGAATGCCGTCGTCGTATTGGCGACAAAGTATTGTATTGCAACGATATGTATGATGCCACAGTAGATGCCGATGCACTCATGTTGGTAACTGAATGGAAGGTGTTCCGCCTGCCAAGTTGGAATGTACTTCAAAAATCGATGCGTGGCAGACTGATTGTTGACGGCCGTAATATATATGACAAGGCCGAATTGACAGAATTGGGATTCGACTATTGGAAAATAGGATAGAATGAAGGTCCTAATAACAGGCATTGCTGGATTCATTGGTTTTCATGTAGCAAGACGTCTATTGGAACAAGGCCATGACGTGTTTGGCATAGATAATCTATCCGAACCTTTGTGCCTGAAGGTCAGCCGTCTGTCTGAATTGGGGTTCAATGATGCCAGTTATGAGAATGGTCAATTGAAGAGAAGCGCCAAATATGCCAATCTTCATTTTGAAAAAATTGACATACAGGACAATGCAAATATCTCATCGTTGTTTGAATCTGAAAAGTTCGACAAGGTGATTCATTTGGCTGCCAAGACAGGTGTAAGATGTTCCATTGACAGCCATTCCGAGTATATTGACAGCAACATAGTAGGTTTTTCGTGCATTTTGGCTAATTGCATAACGCACAATGTCAGCCATTTAATATATGCTTCGTCGAGCAGTGTTTATGGTAATAATGCAAAAGTTCCATTTTCCGAGGAAGACAAGGTTGACAATCCTGTAAGCCTATATGCAGCCACAAAAAAGGCCGATGAGTTAATGGCAAGCT
>CALABN010000223.1 GCA_937885735.1 uncultured Bacteroidota bacterium
CTAACTTAATAGCGGTTATTAAGGGAAATAGCTCATTAAATAATGCCTATAATTCAGGTGAAATTAATGGTGGATTAGTAGGTTATATTATAAATGCTGAACTTAATATTGATAACTGTTTTTTATTAACAGATAATAACATTATTTTAAGTATTACTGATAGTTTAATTAGTCAAGAAAACGTTTACCGTGTTTTTGACACGGATAATGGTTTAATAGAATCACTTAAGGTGCAAGATTCATTTTTAAAGGATAGGAGTAATCTTAATTCTTTTCATGAGTTTATCTCACTTGATGATCATAGCGATGGAAATAACGTTTGGGTATTTAATGAAAATTGCTATCCTTTACTTTATTTTGATAACCAAATAAATTCTAATGTTGAACTTTATGTTAATTATGATTTATAAAGTAACTATAAACGATAAAGAATACGAAGTTGAAGTGGAAAAGGGAAAGGCTAATATCCTAAAAACTACAGCTGTCACAGCAGTTCCTGCTCCAGTAGCAGCACCTGTTGCATCTGCTCCGGCACCAGCTGCCACTCCAGCAACTTCAAATGTAACTGCCGTAGCTAATGCTACACCTGTTATTGCCCCAATGCCTGGTACTATTCTTAAGGTAAATGTATCTGTCGGTCAAAAAGTAAGAGAAGGCGACCTTCTCGTTGTATTGGAAGCAATGAAAATGGAGAACTCCATTGAAGCCCCTTGCAACGGAACAGTTCAGAGCATCAAGGTTCAGAAAGGTGATTCAGTTCTCGAAGGCGCTGCTCTCGTAGTTATCGGCTAGTCTTATGGACAAGATATTAGAAAATCTTCAGACATTCTGGTCATTCACAGGTTTCGCCAATTTCACGACGGACTACCTGATAATGATCTGCTTTGGTCTGATCTTCCTGTATCTCGGCATCTTCTGGAATTTTGTCAGTTTGTAACGAACTGTGTCGTCATCGAAACTTACAAAACGTTGAGCATCAGTTCTGTCATAACGGACAACAATTTCGTCAGCATCAACATATTCAACAACACCATCGCCTTCAGCACTGATCATGTTGCGAGAATCTTCAGCCACCTTTTTCTCGATGCCTGTACCTACAATAGGCGATTCAGAATTCAACAATGGAACAGCCTGGCGCATCATGTTAGATCCCATCAATGCACGGTTGGCATCATCGTGCTCAAGGAATGGAATCAAAGATGCGGCTATAGATGAAATTTGGTTAGGCGCTACATCCATCAACTGAACATCGGAAGGATCGGTCAATGGGAAATCTGCCTCCAAACGAGTCTTAACCTTTTGATTCTTGAAATTTCCATCAGCATCCAATGGCTCGTTAGCCTGAGCAATGATCTTGCCTTCTTCATCTTCGGCAGTCATATAAATGACCTCGTCATTGTTTGTGTTAACCTTGCCATTTTCAACATTATGGTATGGAGTTTCAATGAAACCTAATT
Source organism: uncultured Bacteroidota bacterium (assembly GCA_937885735.1). Next base: position 1,458 of record CALABN010000223.1, read on the forward strand.
TGTTCACTTTTGCAAATACACAAAGTGAAGAAATCAAACCAATGTTTGGACCTTCAGGTGTCTCAATTGGGCACAAACGGCCATAGTGTGTATAGTGAACGTCACGGACTTCGAAACCTGCTCTTTCACGAGACAGACCGCCAGGACCTAACGCTGACATACGACGTTTGTGGGTCAACTCAGCCAATGGGTTGGTTTGGTCCATAAACTGAGACAAAGCATTGGTTCCAAAGAAAGAATTGATGACACTCGACAATGTCTTAGAGTTGATCAAATCAACAGGTGTAAACACCTCATTGTCGCGAACATTCATTCTTTCCTTAATAGTCCTAGCCATACGTGCAAGACCAACACCAAACTGGTTTTGGAGTTGTTCACCTACGGTGCGGACACGCCTATTACTCAAGTGGTCGATATCATCAACATCGGCCTTGCTGTTAATAAGCTCAATTAAATATTTAATAATCTCAATAATGTCTTCTTTAGTCAAGACCCTTATTGCCATGTCAATATCAAGATTTAGTTTCCTGTTGATACGGAAACGACCAACTTCTCCCAAATCATAACGTTTGTCAGAGAAGAACAACTTGTCAATGACATCACGAGCTGTAGCCTCGTCAGGTGGTTCTGCGTTTCTCAATTGTCTATAGATATAAAGCACAGCCTCCTTTTCAGAGTTACATGGGTCTTTTTGAAGCGTATTGTAAATGATTCCGAATTCAGCCAAGTTTACATTTTCTTTATGCAAAAGGATTGTTTTGGCACCAGAATCGACAATAGCATCAATATGCTCGTTTTCAAGAATTGTTTCACGATCTACGATAACCTCGTTACGTTCGATAGAAACAACTTCGCCGGTATCCTCATCAACGAAGTCCTCCACCCAGGTTTTCAAAACACGAGCGGCAAGACGACGACCGATGACCTTTTTCAAACCAGCCTTTGAAACTTTGACTTCATCTGCAAGATCGAATATCTCCAAAATGCTACGGTCACTTTCATAACCGATTGCACGTAACAATGTTGTTACAGGTAATTTTTTCTTACGGTCGATGTAAGCATACATGACATTGTTGATATCAGTAGCGAATTCAATCCAAGACCCCTTGAATGGAATAATACGAGCTGAATACAACTTTGTACCATTAGCGTGAATACTTTGACCAAAGAATACACCTGGAGAACGGTGTAACTGAGAAACAATAACACGTTCGGCACCATTGATAACAAATGTACCACGAGGTGTCATATAAGGAATTGTACCCAAATAGACATCTTGTACTACTGTATCAAAGTCCTCATGTTCTGGATCAGTGCAATAAAGTCTCAATTTAGCCTTGAGAGGAATACTGTAAGTAAGACCTCTTTCGATACATTCATCAATAGTATAGCGAGGAGGGTCAATGTTATAATCCAGGAACTCTAGAACGAAATTGTTTCTGGTGTCTGAAATAGGAAAGTTTTCAGTAAACACCTCATACAAGCCCTCATTTTTACGTTGATCAGGCGTTGTATTAATGTTGAAAAAATCGTTAAATGATTTCAATTGAATCTCCAGAAAATCAGGATATTCCAATTGATTTTTATTTGACGCAAAGCTTATTCTTTCTTGATAACCAGTTGAAGCCATAATCTTTATAATAAAGTGAACTTAAAAATAACAACAAAAAGGCTTAGTGTTAGCAGCGCTAACACTAAACCTTAATCTTTATCCTAATATGGAATCTTATTTAAGCTCAACTTCAGCTCCAGCCTCTTCCAATTTAGCTTTTAATGATTCAGCTTCTTCTTTAGATGCGCCGTTCTTAAGTTCTTTTGGAGCGCCGTCTACAAGATCCTTAGCTTCTTTCAAGCCAAGACCAGTAAGTTCCTTAACAAGTTTTACAACTTGAAGTTTTTGTGCACCAGCTGACTTAAGAATAACGTCGAACTCTGTTTTCTCTGCAGCAGCAGCTTCACCAGCTCCAGCAGCTGGAGCAGCAACAGCAACAGCGGCAGCAGCAGGTTCAATACCATATTCGTCTTTGAGTATTGCAGCCAACTCATTTACCTCTTTTACAGTCAAGTTAACCAACTCTTCTGCAAACTTTTTCAAATCTGCCATTTTAATCTATTTTTTAATAAGTGTTTACAAAAAATGTTTATTTCTCTGATAATGTTTTTAAGATACCTGTCAAGCTTTGTCCGCTCGATTGAAGAGCAGAAACAACATTCTTGGCAGGAGATTGCAACAAGGCAATAACATCGGCGATAAGTTCGTTCTTCGACTTAATGTGAACCAAAGTATCGAGTTGGTTATCTCCGATATAGAACGATTCTTCAACATATGCGGCCTTAAGGATAGGCTTGTCGCTTTTAGCTCTAAGTTCCTTAATCAATTTGCCTGGTACATTACCAACTTCAGCAAACATGATTGAAGTGTTACCCTTAAGTTCACCGAATAATTCAGAAAAATCGGTGCCTGTTTTTTCCATAGCTTTTTTAAGCAGGGCATTCTTGACAACTACCAACTCAATGTCCTTCTCAAAGCACTTTCTTCTCAAATTACTTGTCTGTTCTGCATTCAAGTCAGAAATGTCAGTCAAGTAGAAGTGATTTGCTTCTTTCAGACGAGCAGCAAGATTGTCAATAATAACAGCTTTATCTTCGCGCCTCATAACTCTAAAATTTATTCTACTGATTTAACATCAATTGGAATACCAGGGCTCATGGTGCTTGATAAGCCGATACTCTTAATATAAGTACCCTTAGCTGTAGAAGGCTTCAGTTTGATAATCATGTTAAGGATTTCCTGAGCATTCTCAAGTATCGCTTCTGGTGTGAAAGAAACCTTACCAATACCAGCATGAATAATACCAAATTTATCGACTTTGAAATCGATCTTACCTTGCTTTACTTCTTTAACAGCCGAACCAATTTCCATGGTAACCGTACCACTTTTCGGGTTAGGCATCAAACCGCGAGGACCAAGGACACGACCAAGAGCACCAACTTTTGCCATGATTGAAGGCATAGTTATAATGACGTCAACGTCAGTCCAACCACCTTTAATCTTCTCGATATATTCATCAAGACCGACAAAATCAGCACCTGCAGCCTTTGCTTCTGCCTCTTTGTCTGGTGTACACAACACCAAAACCCTAGTTTGCTTACCTGTACCGTGAGGTAAAGAAACGACACCACGAACCATTTGATTAGCCTTGCGAGGATCGACACCCAGACGGACATCGATGTCAACAGAAGCGTCAAATTTTGTGGTAGTAACCTCTTTTACCAAATGCGCAGCTTCAGACAAAGTGTAAACCTTTTCTGGTTCAATTTTGCCTGCCACTAATTTTCTGTTCTTTGTTAGCTTTGCCATTTTTACACGAGGTATTTAATTAATTATTACCTGGGAACTCGCCAGTAACTGCTACTCCCATGCTTCTAGCTGTACCTGCCACCAAACGCATTGCAGACTCGATTGTGAATGCATTCAAGTCTTGCATTTTGTCTGTTGCGATTTCTTTAACTTGATCCCAAGTCAAAGAAGCCACTTTCTTGCGGTTTGGTTCTGCGGAGCCACTCTTGATTTTTGCAGCTTCTAGAATCTGTACAGCAACAGGCGGACGCTTGACGATGAAGTCAAACGATTTGTCGGAATAAACAGTAATGACAACTGGAAGCACTTTGCCAGCGCTATTCTGAGTCCGGGCATTAAACTGCTTGCAAAAATCCATGATGTTTACACCCTTAGAACCTAAGGCTGGACCAACAGGAGGTGAAGGGTTGGCTGCCCCTCCCTTAATTTGCAACTTAATCATTCCTGTAACTTCTTTTGCCATAACAAGTTTTATTACTCTTTAACTACCTGCATAAAACTCAGTTCAACTGGAGTTTTTCTGCCAAAAATTTTAACACTCACCTTAAGTTTCTTCTTCTCTTCATTAACTTCTTCAATGATACCGCTGAATGTATTAAACGGACCATCAACGACTTTAACAGATTCGCCAACTACAAAAGGTACGCTGATTTCCTCGTCGCTATCGGCTAGTTCATCAACCTTGCCTAATATTCTGTTGACTTCCGAAACTCGTAGTGGTGTTGGATCACCATTACCCTCAGTTAAAAAACCAAGGACATTCGGCATATTCCTAAGAAAATGAGGAACCTCGCCGACCAAAGCAGCCTCGACTAGCACGTAACCAGGGAAGAAATTTCTTTCCTTACTAATCTTCTTACCATTACGGATTTGATAAATCTTTTCTGTAGGAATCAAGACTTGGGAAACATATTCCTGCAGATTCTGGTGAGCAGCTTCGCTCTCGATTTGTTCCTTTACCTTCTTTTCCTGACCACTAATGGCCCGGAGAACATACCATTTCTTTTCCATCTGAATACAATTGAATTATTTAACTGAATAGACCGTAAATGAATTCCATTATATGGGCAAATGAAAAATCCATTATGTAAATAATGAGGGCTATAATTAAGGAAGCAACCATTACAACAATTGCACTATTTTGAAGTTCTGACCAAGTAGGCCACGACACTTTGTGTATTAACTCGTTGTAAACCTCTTTGAGATATTCTTTAATCTTTCGCATCTTACTATAGTATTATGGCACGGGAGGAGCGACTCGAACGCCCGACACCTAGTTTTGGAGACTAGTGCTCTACCAACTGAGCTACACCCGTAAATAAAGGACCCTATTCTCATAGGATCCTTTTATTTATTATTAGATATTAGTCAAGAATCTCAGTGATTTGACCTGCACCTACTGTACGGCCACCTTCGCGGATTGCGAAACGAAGACCTACGTTGCAAGCAACTGCTGTGATCAACTCTACAGTGATTGTCAAGTTATCACCTGGCATTACCATCTCAGTTCCTTCTGGCAACTTGATTTCACCAGTTACGTCCAAAGTACGGATGTAGAATTGAGGACGATATTTGTCATGGAATGGAGTGTGACGACCACCTTCTTCTTTCTTCAAGATATAAACCTCAGCTTTGAATTTGCTGTGTGGAGTAACTTGACCTGGCTTAGCGATAACCATACCACGCTTAACGTCTGTCTTGTCAATACCACGAAGAAGCAAACCAACGTTATCACCAGCTTGACCTTCGTCAAGAAGTTTGCGGAACATTTCAACACCAGTAACAACTGATTTCTTGTCTTCACCAAGACCAAGAAGTTGAACTTCATCGCCTACATGGATAACACCTGTTTCGATACGGCCTGTTGCTACAGTACCACGACCAGTGATTGAGAATACGTCTTCAACTGGCATCAAGAATGGTTTGTCAACGTCACGCTCTGGAAGAGGAATATATTCGTCAACAGCAGCCATAAGCTCCATAACCTTGTCAACCCATTTAGCTTCTCCGTTCAATGCGCCAAGAGCAGAACCCTTGATGATTGGAGTGTTGTCGCCATCATAACCGTAGAATGAAAGCAATTCACGAACTTCCATTTCTACCAAGTCAAGCAACTCTGGGTCGTCGACCATATCAACCTTGTTCAAGAAAACAACGATTTTTGGAACGTTTACTTGACGAGCCAACAAGATGTGCTCACGAGTTTGTGGCATAGGACCATCAGTTGCAGCGCAGACAAGGATTGCACCATCCATTTGAGCAGCACCAGTAACCATGTTCTTTACATAGTCGGCGTGGCCCGGGCAGTCAACGTGTGCATAGTGACGGTTTTCAGTTTGATACTCAACGTGAGAAGTGTTAATGGTTATACCACGTTCCTTTTCCTCTGGAGCGTTATCGATAGAATCGAATGAACGCAATTCTGAAAGACCCTTTTCTGCCAATACTTTAGTGATTGCAGCGGTCAAAGTCGTTTTACCGTGGTCAACGTGACCAATGGTACCAATATTAACGTGAGGTTTGGTCCTCTGAAATTGTTCTTTAGCCATAATAACCTATTATTTACAAATTAGACTTTTTTACCAGATTTTACCGTGACATCAACATGAGGTTTGGTCCTCTGAAATTGTTCTTTAGCCATAATAACCTGTTATTTACAAATTAGACATTTTTTCCCAGTCTTGGAGCCGACAATGGGAATTGAACCCATGGCCTCTTCCTTACCAAGGAAGTGCTCTACCCCTGAGCTACGTCGGCTAGTATTGAGCGGGAGACGGGGCTCAAACCCGCGGCCCTCAGCTTGGAAGGCTGATGCTCTATCGACTGAGCTACTCCCGCTTAAAACAAACATAAATTCAAATGAAAGTGGGAAGAGCAGGATTCGAACCTACGAAGTCGTAAGACAGCAGATTTACAGTCTGCCCCAGTTGGCCACTTTGGTATCTTCCCAAGAATCATTAAGAACAAATGAGAGCCGATGGAGGGATTCGAACCCACGACCAGCTGATTACAAATCAGCTGCTCTGGCCAACTGAGCTACATCGGCATACATTTAAGAACGTTGTGTTTTCATCGCTGAAAAACGTTCGCAAATGTAGATATTTTTTGAGAAATAAAAACTCTTTGCAGATTTTTTTTTGAAATTATAATCCACGTTGTTTTTCCTTGGCCTTCTGTAGTTGCTTCTTAAGTGCATCAACTGACAGATCCACAGCCTCTTCAAATGACTTTGCCTGCCTACTGCAGAATATGTTGTCGCCAGGTATTTGAACCTTAATTTCGGCTATTTTGTTCTCTGAAATATCCGATTTTTCCAATTTCAAAGTGACATCAACAGCGACAATGCCGTCATGGAACGTGTCAAGTTTGCCAACTTTGGCGTCAACAAAGCTCAATAATTTTTCTCCAGCATCGAAATGCAATGAGTGAGTGCTAATTTTCATATATCCTCCTTTTTTATGCCCTTGGATGGGCTTGGTTATAAATTTCCTTTAATCGTTCAAATGTTGTATGCGTATAAATTTGCGTCGCGGCCAAGTTTGAATGGCCCAACAATTCTTTTATCGCATCTATTTCTGCCCCGTTATTCAGCATATGTGTTGCAAAAGTATGCCTCAACACATGAGGGCTCTTCTTCTCCAACGTCGTCACCTCACCCAGATACTTGTTCACCACACGGTACACTAGTTTGCTGTAAACAGGATCACCCTTCGAAGTTACAAATAAAAAATCATGGTTGTACGCAATTTTATTGCGTTCTTCTATATATAATTTCAAATTGTTGCTTAACTCAATTCCAAAAGGTATGATGCGCTCCTTGTTGCGCTTGCCCAAGACCTTGAGTTGGGAATTGTAAAAATCAATGTCATAGAGTTTTAACCCGCACAATTCGGCAAGACGCATTCCTGTGCAATAGAAAGTCAGCAAAATTGTCCTGTCACGGACTCCTTCGAAATCGTCGGGAAACTGGTGCTGATCAAAAAGTTCAATCATACTGTGCTTGTCGACAAAGTACGGCAGATTCTTTTCGGTTTTGGGCTTGATGATTTTTTTTGTAGGCAGTTCCTGAATGGCGCCTTCGCGCATCTGGAACTTATAAAAGGTACGCAATGTGGTTATCTTGCGGTTTACGGACCTGGGCTTGTCTCCGTTCTCCATTAAAAAAACAATCCACTTGCGGATAATCATATGATTTCCATCAAGTGGATTAAAATCTTTGTCGACACTTCGGCCGAAATCCAAGAACTGCTCCAAATCGCTCTTATACGAACGAAGTGTATGTTCAGAATAGCGTCTCTCGTTAGCCAAATAATTGAAAAATGTTTCAAACATATCAACAAAGTCAGTTGTATGTTTGTATATCACCTAACGAGACAAACCTGGAAAATTAATTTTCTTGGCTTGCGTCTTGCAATTGCTGAATATATGCAGCCTTGATGATTTCCTTGCGACGAATAACAGAAGGTTTTGTGAAAACTTGGCGTGCTCTCAATTCTTTTACAACACCTGTCTTCTCGAACTTTCTTTTAAATTTCTTCAAGGCTCTATCAATGTTTTCGCCTTCTTTTACTGGTATTACAATCATAATAATGTATAATTATTTAACTTTTCTAAAACAAGGCGCAAATTTAGCAAATGATATACAAATACAAAATTTGTCTATAAAATAATTTTAAACTTTTTTGTCATTGCCTTCCAGCAACCTTTCAAAGGTAAAAATCTTTTTTAAGCAATGGTTCGGAACCCGCTATTTTGCTTCAAGATATGGTGACAATTTTTCAAATGTGACGGAATCGACAAGTTTATACTTGAGCAAATCGTCGACAGTTGAGAATTTTCCCATAAGACGTTTGTAATTCATAATGGAATTCAATTGGGCCAACGGCAAGTATGGATGGCTACTCAACTGCTTATATTTAAAATTGTTTATGTCGATTTTTCTGATTTTTGTGGTGTCGACCTCAAACTGAATATACAAATCGGCATAAGTTTTATCTGACAAGTTGTTTATTTCACGTAACTGCTCTACTGAATAATAACCGCCTAACATATCACGATATGCCACGATGCGCTTTGCAAGAACTGGTCCAATGCCACGCAAAGCATCCAATTGAGCCGAATCGGCTGTGTTCAACTCTACTATTGACAATGCAACATTATCCTTGTCACGCTTACGTTCATACTTATTATTATATGTATAAGACTTGTTTGTGCTGTTCTTTTTTTTGTGTTTTTGTTCTGCCAACTGCTGTGGAATGCTAATGTATGGGCGCAACTTTGCATACATACTGTCAGTAATGCCATATATTTTAGCAAAATCATCGGGCGTTTTAAACTTTCCACCTGACTTTCGATACTTGACAATGTTGTTGGCAATACGTTCCGACAACCCCAAGCAGACAAAATCATCAAACGTGGCCTCATTGGGATTGAAAGTGAAAACAGTGTCATCAATGTACACCTCATGTTTCATAGGTTCATCATCACCCAACTCGACATAATTGGACATTATCTCCTCAAATAGTTCGAAATTTGGCCGGTCACGTCTTTCCTTGAAATAAAACGCAACACGAGGAAGAACCAACGTGATGATTATCAAGCAAACAAGGACTATTGAACCACATTGTTGAATGCGATTCATAGTAAAATACTCTTTGAAAAATTGCTTGAAACTCATCATTCAAAATATTTCAGAATGGATAGCCTATGCCAAACTGCCACGTTATGTCTCGCAACTGAAACTTGTTGTGGAACAAAAACCAACTGTCACTTCCAGGCAAAACAGGGTCCTTAACCTTAATGCCACCGTCAAGGCGAATAACAGCAAAGTTCAAATCGAGGCGGAATCCCAAACCTGTACCCACTGCGAACTGCTTATAGAATTGACTTGGATTAAACTCCGCCCCTGGTCGGTCCTCATCTTTCTTCAAAGCCCAAATATTGCCCATATCAACAAAGAATGCACCTTTAAAATTTTTGATAATGGTGTAACGATACTCAAGATTAAATTCCAACTTGATGTCGGCCGTCTGATTAGGGTATGAAGAGGCAGAATCACGATATGTGCCAGGACCCAAGTCGCGGACGTTCCATGCCCTAATGCCATCGGCTCCGCCAGAATAGTACTGACGTACAAATGGAACGGCGGTTGCATTGCCGTAAGGAATGGCCACTCCTGCGAAAGCCCTCACAACAAGTTGGTCTCTTTCAGAAAAGAAATGATATCTACGATAATCGACATCTGTTCTCAGGAATTGAGCGTACTGCAAGTTTCCAATCTCATAATATCCTCCATTGACAGTGTCCTGCAAATTGGTGTTGCTATGTAACAAATGCAAAAGGTTTCCTGCCAAATCAAGATTCCATCGGAAATATGAAAAATCCGTTTTTCTCGAGGCATCACGATTTTGATACATAATGCTATATCGACTACCAATAATGAAATAATCCTTGTAGCTATTTTCAATGTATTTGCCTTGAATACGTTGGTCGAATGCTTCAGTACGTTTTGGAATTCTGACTGTATTCAAATCAATTGGGCTGACAATGAATCTTAAATAGTTGGTAGCCTTCCACGAATATGTTGTCAACAAGGTAGTTATTTTGCGAGTATAATCCGGTCGGTGCTGATAATTGTAGGCAATGGTCAACAATGTTCTCGGCTCTATCTTCTTGTACCAGTTTGAGGTACGGAACGGCAACACGAAAGACGGGGTTTCGAGCGAGGATTCGGCGCCAAACTCAACTATGTTGAATGCGTCAGATGTTTCGGTCTTTGTCTGGCGTTGCAATGATCCAGACAACTTGACATTGAATATCTCTGCCCCGTGAAACAAATTCTTATGCTGATAACTCAAATTGCCTCCCACGCCCAAATTTCCTTCGGTATTGGTGGCTTCAAGGTTGACTGAATAATTCTGGTAAGTTGAAGGTGTCAAATAAATCTGACAATCGAGCAATGAATCACCGCCTTGCACAGAAGAAAAAGTCACGCTGTTCTGCCTGAATATACGCAAGGAATTAAGATGAGCACGTGTCTGTTCAACTTTTTCAGCATCATAAAGCTGTCCTGGTTCAATCAAGTTGGTTTTCAAAATCGTACGTGGCGATATCTTCCTTTTGTCAAAAAAGACGAACGTAAACGGATCCCGTCTCAACGTATCGAGATTATGAAAATATGCAGACTTGTTCAGCAATGCCTCCTGCGGATCGTAATCTGGATAAAATGTGACGCTGTTTATCCAAAACTGACGGGCGTTGGATTTGACCAGATTGCCATCGTCGTTCTGTGAAACCGGTCTTTCGACTATGACTTCGACATTGGCTTCGAAATTGCTGGTATCGACACTATACCTGACAAAATCAGGGCCAAACTGATAATATCCTTCGTTTTTAACCTGGCTTACAATACGATCACGCTCCTCCTGCAAAACATTTAGCGCGAACGGCTCTCCCTTTTTCAAAGGCGACGAAATAGTGTCGGACATAATCAACGGCTCAATAACTGTATCGTGAATGGTGTAATACACATTATTAATATATGTAGGATGCCCCAATTTCACATCGTAAACGACAGTGGCCTTTTTTTTCTTTTTCCTAACCTCGTATGAAACCGTAGAGTTGTAATATGCTTGATTTTTCAAGGTAATATCGAATTGATTGACAGTTCGGTCGGAAAGTGTGGAATCGTATATCACAGGCTCCTCACCTACAACCCTCGCAAGCCAACTTTTCCACCTACGTTCGTGACCGACATTGGCGAAATTGTAAGTCGCCAAAAAGAATGGATACACACGAAACATTTTGCGGTTTTCCTTTTGTCTGTAATATGCAGTAAGTTCAGACTTGTCAAACTTGGAATCATCAACCTTTGTCTCGTTGTGGCGCAAGAGATACTCGTCGTCAGGAACCATACGTGTGACATTGCAACTTGCAAGCAACAATGTCACAAACATTAAAACCGCCAAACGTGTAAACCCCTTATGCATATTCCGCAAATATAAGACAAGATGCACTGAATTGAGACAATCAGCATAAAAATAGCGCATAGATATCATCAATATTGACATTTGGCCATTACTTTTGCAAAAAACAAAGGCTATGCTAACTAACAACAAGATAAAACTGATAAAGTCGCTCGACCAAAAGAAGGCACGCAAAGAGTCGGGCTGTTTCGTGGTTGAAGGCGAGAAAATGGTGAAGGAACTACTTCAAAGCAGATTTGAAACGGTTGAAGTTTTTGCCGTTCAATCGTACATAGACGAACTTCCATCAGCATTGACAAAAAATGTTGAGATATCGGTTGTGAGCGAAAAAGACCTGGAACGCCTGACTCACCTGAAAACCGCAAACAAAGCCATAGCATTGGCAAAAATTCCAGACAACGAAGGTGATTCAGCATACCCACAAAACGGCATCAGCATAGCGCTCGAGAACATTCAAGACCCTGGCAATATGGGCACCATTGTCCGCACTGCGGCCTGGCTCGGAATAAAAGATGTTTTTTGCACGCCCGAAACAGTCGATATATACAATCCGAAAGTGATTCAGTCGACAATGGGCGCCATTTTCAAGGTCAATGTACACTATTGCGACTTGTTTGAACTGGCAAAGAAGGCTAGACAAAACAGCATCACTCTGTATGGCACACGCCTCGACGGCAAAAACATCTATCAGTCAAAACTTTCGGGGAACGCAATAATTGTAATGGGCAACGAGTCGAAAGGGATGTCGTCGGAATTAAGCAATGAAATGGACCAAAACATAAAAATCCCATCATACGCACCACCCGCTGAAGAAATGGAATCTCTCAACGTGTCAATAGCGACTGCAATAGTGTGCGCCGAATTCAAGCGCCAAAACAACTGACAAAAAGTGAATTAAGATTCGCTTGGATTCACACGAACCTTGACAACCACCTTCTTCACCACTGACGGCTTATCACATTTCAGGCAAGGTAGATGCAAATCGTCTGGGAAGAAAATGACAAACTCGCCAGCATTAACCTTAATAGGTTCATAATCACCTTCGTAAAAGGCAATATCGCGTTCGTTTGAATAAGGTATCGCTTCTGGCTGATTACCCTTCTTGGCATATCCGATTATCTCGCTACCACTTACAATATATTGAATGTCAATATATTCAAGATGACCCTCCAACTGTCCGTCGTTTTTTGTGACATACTCGCTAATGGAAGCGTACATATCGTTTCCATCAATAGGATACTTGCCCTCATCATATTCAGAGAAGTCAATAGACTGCAAATATTCAAACGCCTTTGCAAATAATGGATGCAAAGACTCAAAATGTTTGTGTTCTGCGAGACTACCTATATACATTTCATCATTTTTTTAATGCGGACGCAAAGGTAAACTTTAAACCATACAAAGGTGTAATCAAACGTTGTTTTTAATGAACAGGTCGACTTTTTCTGCACAACGCTGACCATCAAGGGCTGACGAGACAATGCCACCTGCATAACCAGCCCCTTCACCGCAAGGGAACAAGCCCGACACCTGGATATGTTGAAAAGTATCCTTGTCGCGGGGGATGCGAATCGGCGAACTTGTACGGCTCTCGACACCTATAAGCAACGCCTCGTTGGTGTAGAATCCGTGCATCTTCCTGCCAAACTGTTGCAAGCCATCTTGCAAGCGTTGCCTTATAAAGTCTGGAATCCATTGGTGCAAAGGCGACGACACCACTCCTGGCGTGAACGACGTGCGTGGCAAACTCCCCGACACTTTAGAATTGACAAAGTCGACAACCCTCTGTGCAGGCGCTATCTGACCTTGTCCACCATTGGCAAACGACAGTTTCTCGTATTGCATCTGGAAATTCAATCCTGCCATAATCGGGTCGGACACTTGAGGAATATCCTCCAGCCTCAACTCTACAACAATGGCCGAATTTGCCCATTGACTGTTTCGGTTAGAAGGCGACATACCATTGACAACCATCTCGTCTGGTGCGGTTGATGCTGGGACAATTATCCCGCCAGGACACATACAAAAAGAATACACGCCTCGTCCGCCCGACTGCTGAACAAGGCTGTATGCGGCGGCAGGCAAGTATGGGCCACGTTGTCTGCAGGAATATTGTATTGAATCGATCAGAGTTTGGGGATGTTCAATCCTGACTCCCATTGCAAACGACTTTGGTTCCAAAATCACGCCTTGACTATGCAACGAGAAATACACGTCGCGGGCAGAATGTCCAGTTGCCAATATTACAGCCTTGGAATTGATGACGTCTCCCGCAGTGGTGCGAATTCCCAAAACCTTGTCGTCCTTTATAACCAGTTCCTTGAATCCTGTCTCAAAATGGACTTCACCACCATATTCAATAATGGTCTTGCGTATATTCTCGATTATTCCAGGCAACTTGTCTGTGCCAATATGCGGATGTGCATCGACCAAAATATCGGGGTTGCCACCATTGGCACTCAATATGCGAAGCACCTCTGAAATGTCGCCTCGTTTTTTCGACCTTGTAAACAATTTGCCATCGGAATATGTGCCAGCGCCACCTTCGCCAAATCCATAGTTGGAATCTGGATTGACTCCTTGATTGCGATGAATGGCCGCAATGTCGAAACGGCGCGTATGAACGTCCTTGCCCCGCTCAATGATGATTGGCTTGTAACCCAACTGAAGAAATTTCAAAGCGGCGAACAGTCCGCCAGGACCTGCACCAACAATCACTATCGGCTGACAATGCTCGACATTTTTATATTCAACCTGAACTGAATCGTCAGGTTTGGGCAATTCATCAATATAAATATCCAGTTTTAAATTGATGCGCACACGTCCTCGACGGGCATCAATGGAACGGCCACGCAACTGACAAAACGAAACTTGTTCGCGAGAAATGCCCAACTGCGACACTGCCAATGGCAAATATTTTTCTTCAGATGAAGCCTGCTCTGGTGTGAGCGACAATGTAATTTCCTTGACCATTACTCAAAGCAAAGCACCAAAGTAACCATTTTTGAGCCTAAACGGTCAAAGGCTCGAGTGTACTCCGTACCGTCCTGCTTGACCATATCGAGCAATCCGAATGAAAATTTAATTTCAGTAGAGTACTTGAAATATTTCAGATAGTTGTCGAGTCCGATACCCACTTCAGCATAAATGTCAAACTTGTTGAGCCTGATTTTTGGCGCCTCCTCCGGCTTGATTTTCTTACGTGAAGCCAAATCGAAAGTTGGGTTTATGCCCATATAGACATAAGGCCTGTAGTTGTTTTCACGTGTCGCCCTATACTTGATGCTGGTGGGAAACTGCAACAGCGTAGATTCAATTTTCATATCGTGTTTGCGCAATGCCTGGCCTGGTGGCACATCGGCATCTTCCAAAAGATATGACAAGGTTCGTTGAGTGAAGGCAAGGCCTGGCAATGTACGCAGGTCGAAATTGTCGGTAAGTTTGAGGTTGAACACCATACTTGCGCCAAACAACGCGCCTCCGCTGTATTCGACTGAATAGACTGTGTCCAGCGTGTTGAATGCATCGGAATAACTTACGCAGAAACTTGTCTTGCCCAAAGAGAATGCGAAACCGAAATGGTAAGGTTCGGCATCGTAGAACGGCTTGCACCACGGACGTTTCTTTTGCGCCGTTGCACCACCTGCAACTGCCAAAACAAGTACGAATATCAGTATCAGTCTTTTTGCCATACCCTATTTTGTGCGTCAAAAGTATGAAAATTTCGGTTAATAGTTGCCTAACGATGCAATAAACGGATTTTGAAAGATATTATTGCAAGAGATTCAACAAAAAAGGCAAAAGCATAGGGAATCAATCAATGCAGTTCAAAATGTCCATAATCTTGGTCTGCTTGTTCTCCTTGATTGGAACCTCGATGAATCCTGTGGTGACAAAATACTTGAAAATCTTGACGGGATAGCGTTTCAACTTCTCGTATTGTTCTGCATTTATTGGATAGATAAGCATTGAAGATACGGTTTCGACATTTGACTTTATTGTGTCGCCAGCGGCGTAACGAGGATATATGACAATCTCCTCGTTGTTAGTCAGCCTCAACGATATCTCGCGAGACTCGTTTATTGAAAATCCATTGTATTTGTAATAGCGCATTTTCAGGAATCTGTACTTGCTTCCGATGCTTTGCGCCTTGAAATACAACGGGTTGTTGTTGAGTTTTGCGACTGTCACAGGCTGTGTAATCTTTATTTGCGATTCCGTTATGGCATCAATGACATTCTTCTCGTATTGGCACTGTGCAGATACGAGCGTCCGACCTACCAAAAGGAAGGCTACAAACAAAGCCACAAGGATTTTATGCATTGTATGCATCAACAAGATAAATTTTGTATAGATTGTCAAATGATAATCACAACACAAAAATATTCTTTTTAGTTATCTTCGCAACATATATTAATTCACAATTGCTATGTCAAGAACAGCGGAAATACACACAGAAAAAGGCGTGATGAAAGTAAATTTCTACGAAGAAGGCGCGCCAAACACGGTTGAAAACTTTATCAAATTGGCAAAGTCGGGCTTTTACGACGGGCTGACATTTCACAGAGTGATTCCAAATTTTGTGATTCAGGGTGGATGCCCATTCTCCCGCAACCCTGGTGACAGACGCATAGGCACAGGCGGACCTGGCTATTGCATCAAGTGCGAGACAAATGGCGGGAACCAATACCACGACCGTGGCGTGCTATCAATGGCTCACGCAGGCAAAGACACTGGTGGCTCACAATTCTTTATCTGCCACAATCGCCAGAACACGCAACACCTTGACGGTGTCCACACCTGTTTTGGCAAGGTTTACGAAGGTCTTGACGTGCTTGACGCAATACGCCAAGGCGATTTGATTGAAAAGATTGTAATAATTGAAGATTAATAGAGCTTAAAAGACGGCCTTCAGCAAATGAATGGCCGTTTTTTTTAGTGCCTTGCCAAATGATTACAGGCAACGATTGGCACTGACTCCGAAAAAATCCAAAAACACACATATTATATATAGAAAACCCACCTATATTATTACCTTTGCACGCTTTAAAATAAAATCATTATGTCAGAAAACCAGAACCAATACAAATTCGATGCCGTAGATTTGATACTCTACTTTTGGAACAAACGCATTCCTATCATCATTGTCGGATTTGCAACCGCCATTATCTCGGCTGTAGTATCGCTTTGCATAACAGAAAAATACAAGTCGGAAGTAATATTGTTCCCAACTGCATCAGGCTCAATTTCCCAAGACTTGCTATCCACCGCATCTGTAGGCAAGAGTCTGTTGAGACTAGGTGAAGACGAAGAACTTGACCAATTGATGCAAGTGCTTCAATCTGACCAAATCAGGCAAAGCATCATCGACAAATTCGACCTAATGAATCACTACGAAATAAAAAGCGGGACAAAATATCCCCTTACCCAATTGTACCAAAAATACAGCAAGAACATTGTTATAAAGCCAACAAAATTCTTGTCGGCACAGATAACAGTCTGGGATACCGACCCAAAGGTTGCCGCCGACATTGCCAATGAAATTTCGAACCTTGTGGACACTGTAATGAACGGTATGCAACACGAAAAGGCTATGCAGGCATTGGCACTTGTTGAGAAGGAATACAATGATTTGTTATCAGACATTAACAAACGTGAGGATTCCCTAAACTACCTCCGTTCTCTTGGTGTCGTTGATTATCTTACTCAAGTAGAGACTCTTACCGATGCATTGGGTGTTGCATTGAGCAAAGGCAACACTAGCGCAGCCAATGAAATTCAAAAACGCATCGACCACCTTGGTGAAGTAGGTGGTCCATACCTGTCAATCACCGAGCAATTGGTATACGACAAGAAGCAATTGGTCGACCTAAAATCGAAATATGCGGAAGCAAAAGTTGACGCCACACAACAGCTGGCTCACAAATACGTTGTCAACAAGGCTACCGTTGCCGAAAAGAAATCGTATCCAGTACGTTGGCTCATCGTGGTAACTTCAACATTGTCAGTAGTCATTTTATTTATGCTTTGCCTGATAATAAAAGATTCTGTTGCAAAGCGCATTGAGTACATAAAGAAATAGACCTTGCAGTTAAAGCAAATAAACGGTTGGTGGATATATGCCTGCACGGCATTGTTTTTGGCGCTGAACCTATATTGCATATACAATGAGTTTTACTTGTTGAGTGTATTGCCTATTGCGCTGATTCTGATAGGTACGGCATTCATGGCGTTAGACAAGTTGATGCTGGCAATTGCGTTTATGGCCCCACTTTCCATTCCTTTAAGCGAAGTGGTGGAAACGCTTCCAATCGATATGTTCCTTCCGACGGAACCATTGTTGGCTGGCATATTGCTACTGTTCATCTTCAAGATTATTCACGAACGCAACTTCGACAAGCGCATACTTGTCCACCCTGTAAGCATTACCATATACATTTACCTTGGCTGGATGCTGGTCACCTGCGTCACAAGCGTAGAACCATTGGTTTCACTGAAATTCTGGCTATCACGCGTGTGGTTCATTGTGGCTCTGTATTTCATTATGACACAGGTCTTCCGCAAGAACCATGACAATGCAAAGACATACGTCACGTTGTATGCCATTGCGCTTTGCATAGTGGTGATTTATGCACTTGTGCGTCACGCAAAATACGGCATCTTCGACCAAAAAATAGCGCACTGGTCCGCAAACCCATTCTACAAAGACCACACATCGTACGGCGCGTTGCTGGCATTCTACATTCCACCTGTTGTCGCATTGGCGTTCAACAAACTTATGGAACCTCGCAAAAGGACTCTTTACATTGGATTGACAGTTCTTTTGTTTGCTGGCATCATCTTTTCATATTCACGCGCCGCGTGGGTTAGCCTTGTAGGTGCCACAGGCATTTGGTGCTGTTACAAGATGCACATAAAATTATCTGTAATAATTGCAGGATTGGCATTGGTTGGCGTAGGGTTCTTTACTTTCGGCGATTCGCTGATGCGCGATATGAAATCCAACAATCAAGACTCGTCGACAGACTTTGCCGAACACGTGAAATCAATAAGCAACGTGTCTACCGACGCATCGAACCTTGAACGAATAAACCGATGGAACTGTGCACTGCGTATGTTCGACGAACGTCCGTTGTTTGGCTGGGGGCCAGGTACTTATATGTTCTACTATGCCCCATTCCAGGTTTCATACGAACGAACCATAATAAGCACCAACGAAGGTGATATGGGCAATGCCCACAGCGAATATCTTGGCCCACTTGCCGAAGAAGGCGTGCTTGGTCCATTGACTTTGGTTGCTGTAATGATAGCAACCATAATAACTGGATTCAGGGCAATCAGGAAAACAAACAACAAAATGCTCGCAATGATAGGCCTTTCTGTGATTATCGGCCTATTTACATATTATTTCCACGGTGTGCTGAACGACTTTTTGGACACCGACAAGGCATCAGTCCCCTTTTGGGGATTCACGGCTTTGCTTGTGGCAATTGATGTCTATTATTCTGACAACAAGCAAAATGACGAGAATTTGCCTGAAAAAGACTAATCCTCAACTTGCGATTCAACCAACCCCAAATTCTTCAATCTGCTACGGAATCCAGACGTTGACGATGTTTCTGAAATGATATCGATTGCCGTCGTCAATTCCTGTTTCAACTCTGGATATTTCCGCAACCTATGGGCAATGAGCGACAAACAGTTGGTCTTCACTCCTATCGGTTCATCGACCTTTTCGAGCATACGGAAACAAAAATCGACAATTTGACCGTCCAACTCGTCGGGCACGTGGCTGACCATAAGAATGCGACAGGCCATACGACGCATTCCGCTTGGTGACAGTCTGTCAAGAGAATCAACTATCTGCGATGCGTACTTGTCAAGAATGCCGTCATTCCTATCAGCCACAACAAGCAACGTCCACATAGCCGACTCCGACACTTTCCCGCAATTGCCGAAGGCGATCTGGAACAAATCGGAAATTCGGCGCGCATCTGTCCCCGCCCAATGTGCCACTATAGCAATGTTGGCTTTGGAACGTTCTGCAGCAAGTTGCTCATACAGACTGGCATTCATAACTCAATTAGCACCAACTGCGAAGTTTTTGAATTTCATCAGATAATTTAATATCTGTTTCTGCGGTCTTGCGGTTAATAACTGCTTTTCTCATA